>JBARCC010000540.1:0-3206 GCA_049793635.1 Maribacter sp.
AAATGTGAGGTCGGTGGTCATTTGATTCAATTTTTTTGTTGAAAATGGAGCTTCTTTCTTAAACATAATTTCGAAAAAGTCTCCGGTCTTGGCCAGTGATCGTGCCAGCCAATAGGGAATATTTTTAGTTTCCTGTTTCCCCAACACCTTGCTGATCGAATGGGACAGTTGCTTGAAACTAACATCTACCCCGTCGGTAACATTATAGATTCCTCCGACCTCTATGATGTCCAGGGAAAAACGGGCGATGTCCTCGGCCAACACAACCGATCGTTTCGCTTTTCCGTTGGCTATATTTACATACCTATTCCTTTTTATGCCGTTTATCATTTTTCCTAGGTTACCGGGTGCTTTTTTCGCTATGATTAAAGGGGGTCTTAAAATGGTAACCATGATATTGTTTTTTCGCCCCCATTCAACGACCATTTCCTCTGCTTCTATTTTCGATTTACCGTAGCTATCCACGGCCTGCAATGGTTGATTCTCATCAATATCCTGTCCATATTTGACGCCATACACGGCAACGCTGCTCACGTATAATAGGGCCTTTATGTTTTTTGGTTCCAAACCTTTCAATAAATGGGCCGTTCCCTTTACGTTCACTTGAAGGAATTCATCTTCTTCTTCCCTGGTTTTTGGCACACTATGTGCCTTTCCTGCAATGTGTAGGGCATAATCGATATCCTCTTCAATGTTAGGAAATGTGTTCTTAAGGTCACATATGACCCTATTTTCAGATCCTCTACCTAGGCTAATAACGTTATGACCGTCGGCGTTCCAGGCGTCTACAAAATACCCACCCAAGAACCCGCTACTTCCTGTAATCAACACGTTCATTTCAAGTATTGTTTTAATTTGGGCAGCAATCTAAAAAGGGGATAAGCCGGTGATACCTCGAGGCCATTGGTTTTAAATGCTGCTATACATTCGCGGTTTCCCTTTAAAATATTCGCAATGCTCTTATTGGTTGCACCGCCCAGACGCATTCTTACCATAGGAAAAGGGAGGTAGGTACTTTTTATTTTATTTTTTTCCAAAAAGCGTAGCATCAATTCAAAATCGGCGGCTAGACCGAACTTTAAATCAAAATATCCCCATTTTTTGTACACCGAATTTCGGACGAAAAAAGAAGGGTGCGCAGGGTGCCATCCTTTTTTGAATGCCTTTTCGCGATAAGGCCCAGTTACCCATTTTCTGACGACCCTATCTGTATTTTGTTGGTCAACGTATACTAAATCACCATAAACACAATCAATTTCTGGATTCTTAAAAGCATCCACGACCCTGTTCAACACTTCATTGGAATTGTAAAAATCATCTGAGTTTAAAATACCGACGATTTCACCTTTGGCCAATTTGAGCCCCTTGTTCATAGCGTCGTAAATACCGTCATCTTTTTCGGATATTAAAGTGGAAACCCGGTTGGGCGTACTTTTAATGAGCGCCACGGTGGCGTCTTTAGAATTACCATCAATAATAATATGTTCAATATTGTCGTAGTTCTGGCTATTGATGCTGTTCACACAATCTTCAATGAATGCCGCGCTATTGTAGGTTCCAGTTACAATGCTTACTAACGGTGTTATGGAATGTACGTTTTTATCCATACCTACGTGTTGCTTTGATGTTGGTTCAATAGGTGCTGATAAAATTCAAATGTCTTTACAAACGTATTGTCCCAAGTAAATTTTTGAGCATTGATGAGTCCTTTTTGAATAAAGCCATTTCTAAATTCCGGTTTTAACAATTTTTTGATTTGAACCGCCATTTCCTGTGGAGATTCTTCTTCCAAAAGTATCCCGCTTTCCCCGACCACTTCTGGAATGGAGGAGTTATTCATTCCGATTACAGGGCATCCTGCACTTTGGGCTTCGAGTAGGGGAAGACCAAAACCTTCGTAGGAAGAGGGATAGATAAGGCAATGTGCTAAATTATAGAACGTATTCAGTTCTTCGTTCGATACTCCGTTCAACTGTAGGAAATCCTCTTTTTTGAGGTTAGCATGGATATAGGTCGATTCTTTTTCGCTTAATGCTGTGCCACCTATAATCGCTAAAGGCAAACCACTTAATTTGCTTGCCTTCACCGCAAGGCTAAAATTTTTATAAAGTGCCTTTCGGTCACCTACATATAAGATAAAGGGCCTACCGTTAAAGTAATTTTTTCCTTCTAGCGCAGAAGGTTCTATTTTGTAAAATTGCCTACCGACGCCATGTGGTATTACGGCTATGGTTTTGGTAGATAACTCGGGAAAAAAATGGAGCATATCCCTTTTCGTGTTTTCTGAAACACAAATAATCCCATTTGATTGGGCTAAAGCTTTCCTCTTCTGATTGGTATGGGCATATAATTGAATTCCCGAAAAATAGTGTTCATAGGTAAAATCATGCACGGTGGAAACATTAATATGCTGGCCATTTTTGGAATAGCGATAGTAGCTCGAATGAAAAATGGCCGGTTCATTCAATTGATTTAGTTTAGGATTCGTGTATCTGCCCACAAGTCCGGGACTTTTACCCACTTGCTGAAATGATGAAAGGTCAAGTTCCTTTCTAAAAATGTTGTTGGTCTTGATAGTATCATCATACAAAAAGGTGTTTAGGCCCCCATCTTTTTTAATGCGCTTTAACAGCTGGTACCAGTAATTGGAAATGCCACCTGCATCCTGCAATGAAAAAATGATATTGTCTAAAATTAGGTTCATTACTATTTTTTTCAATTTTCAGTTGTTCCTATGAAACCCTTTTTTCTAATGGGGTTTCTGTACTGTCTAACGATCAATTAAAAGGGATTGGTATAGCTCCCCGTATTTTTTTAGTTGAAAACTTTTGTCCAACCGAGAAACGGCGTCTTTTCGTATGGTTTCCGTGTTCTGTTGCTTAAAACCATTTCTCATACTCGAAAAGGCCAAGTATGCGGCACTATAATCACCCTGTGGAACGACTTTTCCATTAAAATCCCTGATTTCTTCGGGGCTACCCCCTGTGTTATAGGTGATTACGGGCGTCCCGCAAGATAAGGATTCTAAATTGGTAGTGGGGTAGGTATCCGCATAGGTAAGGTTCATGAATACCGAAGCATGTGCATAAAGCGCTATCAATTCTTCCTTCGATTCGGTTCTTTCGAGACCAATGATATTTTTTGGCAATTGCCCTAGCTGCTTTGTATTCAACCCTACCAGTACAATGCGTTCATCCGCTTTAAGC
>JBARCC010000541.1:0-3617 GCA_049793635.1 Maribacter sp.
GGCCATCGTGGTACACAACGCTGCTTCAAAAGACATGGTCAACTCAACCGTGTACAACGAAAAATTCGGGGTGGACAATCCGAATGAAAAATTATTGAACGCGTTGATGGATGCGGGTGCCGCTGTAATTTTTTGTGGGCAATCTTCCGCCTCAAGAGGGTTTCCGAAAGAAGATGTATTGGAAGGGGTTCAGCTTTCACTTTCCGCAATGACCGCATTGATCCAATTACAAGACGATGGTTACAGATTGATCAAGTTTTAAATAGGGTATCCAACACTTAATTATAAACAAACAAAACATTAGAAATGAAAAGACTAGGATTTTTGGCAGTATTGATTTTGGCCTGCTCCCTTCAAGCACAGAAGCCCAAATTGGATAAGGATTATGCTTCCATAGAGGATAAGGTAGTTGAATGGAGAAGGTATTTTCATGAGCATCCAGAACTGTCCAACAGGGAGTTTGAGACCGCTAAAAAAATAGCGGCACATTTAGAATCTTTAGGAATAGAGGTGCAAACAGAAGTTGGTCATACGGGTGTTGTGGGCATCCTTAAAGGAAATAAACCGGGAAAAGTGGTTGCATTAAGGGCAGATATGGATGCACTTCCCGTGACCGAAAGAAATGATCTGCCTTTTAAAAGCAACGTTACCTCTGAATATCTGGGCCAAGAGGTTGGAGTAATGCACGCTTGTGGCCATGACACCCATGTGGCCATTCTAATGGGTGTTGCTGAAATTATGTCCAAGCATAAGAATGATATAAAAGGTACAGTAAAATTCATTTTTCAACCTGCCGAGGAAGGACCGCCACCGGGTGAGGAAGGTGGTGCCGCTCTAATGATCAAGGAAGGAGTGTTGCAAAACCCCGATGTGGATGCCATTTTTGGACTTCATATCAATTCCCAAACACCCGTAGGTATGATCCGCTACAAATCTGGAGGTACCATGGCCGCCGCACAACGATTTCAAATCGACGTTAAGGGAAAACAAAGTCACGGTTCACAACCCTGGTCTGGCGTAGACCCTATTTTAATCAGTGCAAAAATAATTGACGGACTACAGACCATCATCAGCAGGGAAATGGAGCTTACAAATGAGGCCGCCGTAATTACGGTAGGTAAAATTACCTCTGGGGTGCGTAACAACATCATTCCAGAAACGGCAGAAATCGTTGGTACCATCAGGACCTTAGATTATGATATGCAAAAACAATTGAATAGGCGAATGAAAGAAATGGTCAAGTCCATTGCTGAGGCATATAGAGGGGAAGCGACCGTCGAAATTGCCGATGGTACTGCCATAACCTATAACAATCCCGAATTGACCATGCAAATGGTACCGACCATGGAAGCCGTTGCCGGTAAAGAGAATGTAGTAGTGGCAAAAGCGGTTACCGGTGCGGAGGATTTTTCATTTTATTCCGAAAAAGTTCCCGGTCTCTTTTTCTTTTTGGGCGGTATGGCGCCAGGTACCACAGAGTCTTACCCCCATCATACGCCAGATTTTTTAATCGACGACAGTGGTCTGCTTTTAGGGGTAAAGACACTAACGCAAATGAGTTTCGATTATTTGAACAGTAGCAAGACCCCAAAACTGGAAATGCAACCCAAAGGATAATTTTAATGGACGTTTTTTTTACTATTCTTCCAAGCCTACCCTGTGGTGGGCTTGGATTAATTTTTTTTATCGTGTATCACCCTTTGGGATATTTTCATTCAAAAGAGCCATACCCTAAAACACAATTACCCAGTGGTGGGCAAATGGTTGCAGAACGGTATCGATATTCCATTGAAATCGGACCGGTTGGCCCAATATTTCAAAACGTTTCGAAAAGCGTTTTTAGAGATCACACATGCCGCAGGCGATGAGCATCCTTGTCAATTTACGATGGATGACGTTCAAGTAAATGTGGATGATAACGCCCTAAATCGTAGCTTAGCATCGACCTATGGCTACCATAAGGAAAAAGTACCGTTTACAGGCGTTCAGAA
The DNA here is from genome assembly GCA_049793635.1 of Maribacter sp. Taxonomy (GTDB): domain Bacteria; phylum Bacteroidota; class Bacteroidia; order Flavobacteriales; family Flavobacteriaceae; genus Maribacter. Next base: position 1,992 of record JBARCC010000541.1, read on the forward strand.
ATTAAAAGACTGTTCGTATCTTGGCGGAAAATAATTAGTAAGCATCCTTAATATACTCTACGAATGATGAGAAGAATTTTATGCATTTCTTTTATATTGATAGGCCTTCACGGTGTGCAGGCGCAGAAAAAAAGTGAACTTATCGAGCAAAACCAAGAGTTGAAATTTCAGCTCGATTCTATCAAAAGAATGGTAAGTACCGCTCAGCGCAATGAAAAAATAGGTATGGCAAAGGCGGATGAGCTTCAAGGTCAGGTCACCGAACTGCAGGATGCCAACGCCACCCTTATGAAAAATCTGAACAGCTTTGCAGCATTGTCCAGTCAAAATTCGGAGAACATTAATAAGACCCTGGCTACGTTACAGCGAAAAGAGATGCAATTGAAGGGAATCACCGATGCTGTGGCGGCCAATGACTCTACAGCGGTTCGCATACTTACGCAATCTAAACAGACCTTGGGTGAAAACGCCAAGATAACCGCGAGTGAAGGAACGGTATTTCTTTCCGAAAACTTGGATTTTTTCTTTCCCGATGGTTTGGGATCGAACGTGAACGCAAGTGCTAAAACATGGTTAGGGAACGTTGCCAAGGTTATCAATGCAAATCCAAAAAGTATAATTACCGTAGCGAGCTTGAATATTACTGGCGAACTGGACATAGCCCTTAGACAGGCGGCGGCCATTGCGAGTTTGCTGATCAGTGATTACGGGGTCGATGGGAGCCGTGTCGTCGCAGTTGGTCAAGATGGGGGTTTGCGCGAGTCTGTCCAAATAAAATTACAGCCGAATTACAAGGCATTTTTTGATATGGCCAAAGGGGATATTAAAAATTAGAGCGATTTGCAGTTCATCGATGAAGTCATATACTAATTGATAAAGTTTGTCGTTTAGTCTTGGTATCAATGCGTAATTAAACTCAAAAAATGACCTCAGACCAAGTATTTCAACTTTTCGCTTATTTATTACCCTCGGTGGTGACCGGTGCCATTGCCTTTTACTTTTTCAGAATGCATACCAATAACGAGGAAGGGCGTAGACGTTTTCTGCTTCAAAAAGATTCTCAAAAAGATACCTTACCCATTCGGTTGCAAGCCTATGAGCGCATGGCCCTATTTTTGGAACGTATCGCAATTCCTAGCTTGGTCGTACGCGTGGCTCCACAATCAAAGGATAAGAACGCTTATGAGAATCTATTGATCAAAAGCATAGAAACGGAGTTTGACCATAATCTTTCGCAGCAAATTTACATGACCGATGAATGTTGGAATATTATTAAAGCTGCAAAAAGTGCCACCATTCAAATGATCCGAAAAGCGGCAATCAGCCAAACGGAATCTGCGGACAAATTACGTGAGGACATCTTGAATCAAACGATGGAGAAAACCTCCCCTTCCACTACGGCACTATCTTATGTAAAAAAGGAGATTGGGGAATTGTGGTAGGAAAATCTATGGTTAGTGGTTAGTGGTTAGTGGTTAAAACTATTTATTTTTTAATTCAGTATTAAGAAATTAGCCCTACGGATAGGCTTCCGAGTTACGATTTCCCTCGATTTGTTACTTCTACACTTATAAGAAAACCTTTCTACAACCCTATGTTAAGTATAATTATTCCTGACCATTCGGC
>JBARCC010000542.1:0-1560 GCA_049793635.1 Maribacter sp.
TCCCTGAATTTGAGAAGTTTGATCTTGGAGAACTTCGAGCAGGCTTTACTGACCGATGATAATCACGAACGCGATGCGCTTATGAACTTTGTCATTGTGGGCGGCGGGCCAACGGGAGTCGAACTCGCGGGTGCTTTGGCGGAGATTAAAAAGGGAATTCTACCAAAAGACTACCCAGATTTGGATACCCGAAGGGCACAGATCAACATTGTTCAAAGTGGGGATTGCCTTTTGGATGGTTTTAGCGCACAGGCATCCAAAAAAGCGGAGGAATTTTTAGAAAAATTGGGCGTGCAGGTTTGGAAAGGGGTGAGAGTAACCGGGTACAATGGTAAAACCGTGACCACAAAAACCGATTTGGCCTTTGAGTCGGCGGCAGTGGTTTGGGCCGCGGGAGTGAAAGGAGCAAATATCAAGGGGTTGGATGCGAAAGCATTTTTGGCCGGTGGAAACCGCATAAATGTCAATGAATTCAACCAGGTCATAGGGAGCCCCGAAATATTCGCTATTGGCGATATCGCCTGTATGGCGAGCGAAGAGCATCCAAAAGGGCATCCTATGGTCGCGCAGCCAGCGATGCAACAAGGTATATTACTCGGGGATAATCTTATCAATCTCATCGAAGGGAAACCGATGAAGCCCTTTGTGTATCTTGATAAGGGCAGTATGGCCACCATTGGTAGAAACAAAGCGGTCTGCGATGTAAGGGGATTCAGGTTTCAAGGTGTTTTTGCTTGGTTTGTTTGGATGTTCGTGCATCTCTTTTTTCTCATCGGATTCAGAAATAGAATGGTGGTTTTCGTCAATTGGGTCTATAACTACGTTAGGTTCGACAGAGAGGCTCGCTTAATTATAAGGCCGTACAATAGGGATTACAGTCAATTTAAGGATTAAAGGTATTTCGGTGCTATGGGTGTGAAATCATAGTTATAGGTATAGGGTACCCTGTCACATCGTTAAAAGCATCCTAATGACCATTGTTCGTATTTCTTTTTGAGATATCTTTTAGGTCAAATTCTTTTTCATTTTTCAAAAAAATCGTTCGTGATGAAGCACCTTGTTTTTCATATACTGTTTGGTGCAAGCGTATGCTGTGCTGCGCAGCATGTTGAAGAGCAAGCTTCTTTATTGGATGATTCCCTATCGAAATTCGAAACATCCGGTCGTTCTTACCCCCTATTTGTAGATGGGGAGGAGCATTCCTCTTTCTTGGTAAGCTATCTGAATTCTGAAACGTTGCAAATAGATCTAGAAGGCTTTTACGATACCTATATGCTTGCCAACAGGTTCAAGACCAATGTGGTGGCGAAATATTATTTGAACGATGCCCTTTACCTTTTTTCAGGGTTGGATATGGAAATGGAAATCGACAAGTATGGCGGAAAGCCCTCTGCACCAAGGGTGGGTGTGGTCGGCGGGATGGGGTATGATGTCAACGAACAATGGATGATAGAGGCAAGAAGCAATATTCAATCCAATACCTCCAAAACAGGGCTATTTGGGGAATCCCAAAGGTCTACGCCAGCAGTCTTTACCTTGGGGAGCAAGTTCAAGTTTTGA
>JBARCC010000543.1:0-2306 GCA_049793635.1 Maribacter sp.
CTGTACCACCTGTTGTATAAGTTGATTCTGGTAATTTACGGCACCGGTTATTTGTGGTAAACCGGTCGCGATGGTTTCCCATTTTTGCTTTTGGGCATCTAAAATATCCCGGTCTGCATTTATGGCCGCATAATTATTCTCCTGAGCAAAGAGCACGGCCTCTTCCAAGGTAAAACTATAGCTCTGTTCTTGGGCAAAAGAACCCTGAAGGACTAAAAAAAGAAGTATGGTTAGTACGGATTGTCGCATTATTCGTAGTTTGAGTTGATGATTTCGTTTAATATTTTTCTCCCTTTTGGGGTAACTATACCTCTTAAATGGTACTCTAAATATTCATCCATCAGCGTACCTATGGGGAATATGCTTATAGGGAAAAGCTTTTGATCCTTAATGTTGGTTACACCGCTAAAATAGATTCTTGCTACAAAATCGATGTTCAGGTTTTCCCTGTAAATCCCCAGGGTGATGCCCTTTTTAATATTTTCGACCACGCAATCCTCCATGAGTTCAAACTGCTTGTCTTTCATGATACCGTACACTTTCGGATAGTATTTTTGCAGTTGGTGTTGCGGAGATGATTTCTCGTCCTTCAAGTGAAGCATTACAAATTTTTTAATTTCGTACAGTTCTTCAATCGGGTCTTTATGAAGGTCACGGATACCATCTATACCTTTTGAAATACTACAAAAAAGATGAGCGGTGCTTTCCTCTACCAGTTTGGTCTTGTTCTCGTAATGGGCATAAATGGTTTTTTTAGAAATTCCTATTTCATTGGCCAGGTCATCCATGGTGACACTTTTAAACCCGAGGGTCAAAAACATATCTGTCGCCTTTTCTAAAATTTTTTCTTTCATAAACGCGACAAAGATAGAAAAGGAAACTTTAAAAACTATTATAGTTTCCAAAGTTTTACGTAAATTTAATCTGATTGGTTATCAGTATTGCTCTTTTCACCTGATTCGATTTTGGCGATGTAATTTTTATAGGCCGTTTCCCCTTCTTCTTTCCAAAACGCATCGTAATGTTCCCATTCCGTAAAATCCCTTCTAAACGGTCCGCATCTATTTGCATATTTCCGTTTCGTTTTTCTTTTTCCGGGCCCACCGCTTCCACCAAATCCGAAGATGATTTTAGCCAATACCAAGATGCCGATGGCCTGCCAATAATTTATGTGTGCTAGACCGAAAATATCGGGCACGAGCCAATTCCAAAGCCGCATGAGAATATACCCCACTAGAAAGGCAATGGCCAGTCCTAATAGGATGAAAAAGAATATTTTGAATCCTTTCTTAACAAAGTGTTCCACTTTACGCTCTGTTTGTTTCTTAATTAATTTTCTATTTTCCATAATCTGCTTTTTTATTTTTTAATATGTTGTTTAATAATGAAAGAGCACGAAAGCGTTGGGACATCAAGGTGCCTTGGGGAATACCGGTTTCCTCGGAAATCTCTCTGTAGGTATATCCTTCAAAATCGATGGCAATGATGATATCCCGGTATGCGGGCTTTAAATTTGTCAAAGCTTCTTCGAGTCGCTTTTGAACCGTATCTGAATAAGGTTCTTCGCTTTTCTCATAAAACAGTTCGCTGAACTCCGTCCATAACTCCTCTAATACCCGCTCATCTCCTATCCTTGTTTTTCTGGTCCTCAGTAGGTCAACGATTCTATTGCGAATCGCGCTGTACACAAAGCCCCCAATATTAGTAATGGGCAATGCATCAATGGGTCTTGAAAATATCCGTAAGGCTACCTCTTGTATAATATCTTCGGCATCGCTTTCAGAGGTATGGGTAATTTTTGACCGTACATAACGCTTGAGCGACTGGTACTCTTCCCTAAAGAATTCGCTTAAACCGTTATTTTCGTTTCTGTCAGATTTCATTCCTATTGTGTTCCGAGGTCTAGCCCCGAGTACGCTCTGTCGTACGTTCAGGGGAACTACAGTGTGTGATTGCCTTAGCGTTTACCAATCTTTACATTCCCTTGGATAGTGCAAAAAACTGATATGATACCCAAAGCCTTCGGTAGTAAAGACGTATAATTTTAAAACTATTGCATTTTTTTAAAATATTCGATGCATTCAAGATTGAGATATCCCAACATTATATTTCTGTTGGGAATTTGACCACTTTACCGTACTAGGATATCATCGGGTGGATGGGTGATTTTTAGCCAACCCCTTTTGATAACTCCAGAAGCTTTTGGTCCTTACTCATAAAATCATCTGGTTTATAATCAAGTTCTGGTATTTTTCATGGTCTTGGACATGTCTAATGCGTCCCGAATACCGTCGTTTGTTCACTAA
>JBARCC010000544.1:0-14672 GCA_049793635.1 Maribacter sp.
AAATAAAATAACGCCTCTCCTGTTTGCGAAAGCGGATAACCCTTACGACATGGTAAAGCTTAGTGTCGATGAAATTCGGGAAATCATTAAACCTGTAGGTCTATCGCCTATGAAGGCCAAGGGAATTTATGGGCTATCAAAAATTCTAATCGATAAACATCAGGGCAAAGTGCCAAAAGAACTTTCCTATTTAGAGGAATTGCCCGCGGTAGGGCATAAAACAGCGAGTGTTGTAGTTTCACAGGCCTTTGGAATACCCGCATTTCCGGTTGATACGCACATTCATCGATTATTGTTTCGATGGGGGTTTACGAATGGGAAAAATGTGGTCCAGACCGAAAAAGATGCCAAACGCCTGTTTCCAGAGGAAATTTGGAACGACCTACACCTACAAATTATCTGGTATGGAAGGGAATATTCTCCAGCAAGAGGCTGGGATATGGAGAAAGACATCATTACAAAAACGATTGGTCGCAAATCGGTATTAGATGCCTATTATAAAAAGAAAAAGACCCGCAGTTAGCGGGTCTTTTTCTAATTTAAAAAAGTTTCGAAACTTAAATCTTCGTATTCAAATTCATAAAGCGCCTGTGAATAGCTCAGTAAGAAATTGATGGTCTTCGGACACACTTTGTTGAATCCGGTCTGTTCTTGATAATTAGAGTATATTTTTTCCATATTTCCAATGTTGTTACATTAAAATAACGCAACAATTTTGGAAATATTGTTTATCCTAAATCTGTACCAATTTTAATTGGTAAGAACGATATTGTTTTTTTCGATTATTTTTCTGAGATTGATTAAAGCATAGCGCATTCTACCCAGTGCAGTATTGATACTAACCCCTGTATTTTCAGAAATTTCCTTGAAACTCATATCCTTATAAATTCTCATCAAAAGCACTTCTCTTTGATCATCTGGCAATTCATCTACCAATTGTCGGAGGTCTGAGTCGATTTGATCTTTGATCAATTGCTTTTCAGCGTTCAATTTGGTGTCGCCAATGACCGAAAAGATGTTAAAGTCATCGCTTCCCTCGAACATGGGCATTCTTTTATTTCTCCTAAAATGATCAATGATCAAGTTATGTGAGATTCTCATGACCCAAGGTAAAAACTTACCCTCTTCACTATATTTTCCCTTTTTTAAAGTTTTGATAACCTTAATAAAGGTATCCTGAAAAATGTCTTCGGTGATATCCCTATCCAATACCTTTGAGTAGATAAAACTGGTAATACGTTGGTTGTGTCGGTTGATCAATACTTCAAGCGCACTTTCGTTACCGCTGATGTAATCCCTAACTAATTCTGAGTCTTCAATTTGTAGTTTCATACGAGTTACTTTCTTTAATTGGTTTTAGATTTGGGAACCTTGTTAGTTATTTAATTTGTTTTTTTAATCTGGGATAAAACTATAGAAAAGGGGTGCTTCTCAAAAAAGTATGTTGTCAAACCACTCTATTATGATGTGAAACATCGAAAAAATGGATTTCTATACAATAAAACAGATTACAGATAGTTCGTCGGTTCAAAAGAACGGTATTTAGCGCAATGGCCTTGAGAGTATTCTTACCTCAATATGCAATGGATTACATTAATATCATACCCTAGAAGTAGTAGGTAGTGTAGAAGTAATACTATATAGTGCCCCGTTGGGCGGGCAGCGGGGAACGAATTGATGATAAAAACAAAAAACCCTTAAGCTATCGCTTAAGGGTTTTAGTATTCAGTATGTAGAGAATTATCAGTTTAGATTTCGTTCAAACTGTAATCCATCAGTATTCGTGATGTGTAAAGATTTGGAAAAGGCGAGTAAAAAATCAACGGTCTCCGGTTTTGCCTTTATTAATTTACAGGTATTTTCTTGTGTCGTACGTGTATTCTCCATCTTGATTGTTGATTAGGTTCAACTAAATAACGCTCATTATATGAAGATACTAGATCCACTCGACCTGTAACCGTTTAATTCGTTAAAACAATGTTATTTGCTTCCACTAATTTCCTCAAATTAATGAGGGCATAACGCATTCTTCCTAATGCAGTATTTATACTTACCCCGGTATTTTCAGAAATTTCCTTAAAACTCATATCCTTGTAGATGCGCATCTCCAATACCTCTTGTTGATCTTCCGGCAATTCTTTAATGATTTTGAGCAAATCTGAATCAATTTGGTCTTTGATCAATTGACGTTCCGCGTTCAACTTATCATCATCCAAAAGAGAAAATATATTGAAGCTCTCCTTGCTGGTATACATCGGCATCCGATTATGCTTTCTAAAATGATCTATAATAAGGTTGTGGGCAATTCGCATTACCCAAGGTAAAAATTTACCCTCTTCGTTATAGGCACCTCTCTTCAAGGTCCGAATGACCTTCATAAAGGTGTCTTGAAAAATGTCTTCGGTGAGTTCACGATCGCCGACCTTGGAATAGATGAAACCGGTGAGGCGCGAATTGTGACGATTTATAAGAACCGCTATGGCTCTTTCGTCACCTTGTATATATTGTTTTACGAGTTGAGAATCTTCAATCTGTAGGGTCATAAACATTACTTTAGGGGTTAAAAATGAGTCCCAATTTCAATGAAATCGGGTCTTTTAGAAATCATTCTAACTAAAAAAGTAATGTTGTTGTATAGGCTGATTGAATTTTTAATTGGTCCCAAAGATAGAAAAAAATAAATAGTATGAAAATAAAGTTAAAATTACCCGACCCTTTTTTAGATAAACGGCATTTCGGGGTCTAGAAAAAAGGCAAAGCGTATCTTTGCAAAATAGAAAAACGTATGCCTACACTCTCCGAAATTAATCCGAAGGAAAACATTATTATTAAAGGAGCAAAACTGCACAATCTTAAAAATATTGATGTGGTGATTCCCAGAAACAAGCTTGTCGTCATTACCGGGCTTTCAGGATCAGGTAAGTCAAGCCTAGCGTTTGATACGCTATATGCCGAAGGTCAACGAAGGTACGTAGAAAGCCTATCGTCTTATGCAAGACAGTTTCTAGGGAAACTCGATAAGCCAAAGGTAGATTACATCAAGGGGATTGCACCTGCCATCGCCATCGAGCAAAAGGTGAACTCAACGAACCCAAGGTCGACCGTAGGTACTACTACCGAAATTTATGATTACATTAAATTACTGTACGCCCGTATAGGGAGGACCTTCTCCCCTATTTCCGGTAATGAAGTCAAAAAGCATACGGTAAGCGATGTAGTCAATCACTTCAAGGGCTTTAAAGAGGATACCAAACTGCTCCTTTTGGCGCCCATTCAAATTAGGGAGGATCGCGATGCCAAAAAATCGTTGGAACTTTTCTCAAAACAGGGTTTTGCCCGTATTAAATATAAGAACGAAGTAGTACGCATAGACCAAGCCCCCGATGATATCGGAAAAAATTTTGAATTGGTCATCGATCGGGTGATTACGAAAAATGATGAGGATTTTTATAATCGACTGGCCAACGCTGTGGACACCGCGTTCTTTGAAGGTAAGGGAACCTGCATCGTTGAAGAGCTGGCCAATGGAACCCAGACCCCGTTCAGCAACAAGTTCGAGCTAGACGGTATTACTTTTCTTGAGCCCAATGTGCATTTATTCAGTTTCAACAACCCTTATGGTGCTTGTCCTAAATGTGAGGGTTATGGTGATGTTATCGGCATTGATGAAGACTTGGTCGTTCCGAACACCGCGCTCTCCATCTACGAAAATGCAGTGTTTCCCTGGCGTGGAGAAAGTATGGGTTGGTACCGGGACCAACTGGTGAACGCAGCCTATAAGTTCGATTTTCCCATTCATAAACCATGGTTCGAACTTAGTGAAGAACAACAGCAACTGGTATGGAAGGGTAACGACCATTTTATCGGCTTACATAAGTTCTTCGGTATGTTGGAGGAGAAAAGTTATAAGATACAGAATCGCGTTATGCTCTCTAGGTACCGTGGTAAAACGAAATGTAACGTTTGTAGCGGAAAACGATTACGCCCAGAGACGGATTATGTGAAGGTCGGCGGCACCTCGATTTCAGCATTGGTCGGTTTATCCATAGAAAAGCTGATGCTGTTTTTTGATCAGATCGAACTCAACGAGACCGATGCTACCATTGCGGCCCGCCTGTTGGTAGAAATCAGAACCCGCCTAGGGTTTTTAAACAAGGTGGGGTTAAATTACCTTACCATTAACCGTAAATCAAATACATTATCCGGGGGCGAAAGCCAACGTATTAATCTTGCCACCTCGCTAGGAAGCAGTTTAGTCGGTTCTATGTATATATTGGATGAGCCTAGCATTGGCCTGCATCCCAAGGATACCGAAAACTTGATCGAAGTGCTTATATCGCTCCGTAATCTAGGAAACACGGTAATTGTGGTAGAGCACGACGAAGATATCATGAAAGCCGCCGATGTCGTTATCGATATAGGGCCAGAAGCAGGTACGCATGGCGGGGAGGTAGTCGCACAAGGTACGCTCGACGAACTATTAACATCGAATTCCCTTACGGCGCAATATCTGAATGGAACCATGGAAATTAAAGTACCAAAAGACCGACGTACTTCCAAGAACCACATAACGATAAAAGGAGTCCGAGAACATAACCTTAAAAATATCAATGTTACGTTTCCCTTGGATATGCTCACCGTGGTAACCGGGGTATCAGGTAGTGGAAAAAGCACGCTCGTCAAAAAATTATTGTACCCCATCATTTTAAAGGAGGTGGGCGGTTATGGAGAAAAAGTAGGACAGTTCACATCGGTCGAGGGCAAATACAAACATATCAAGCATGTAGAATTCGTGGATCAAAATCCGATCGGGCGGTCCTCCCGATCCAACCCGGTGACCTACATTAAGGCATATGACGATATCAGAAATCTATATGCCAATCAAAAATTAAGCAACATCAGAAATTACCAGGCGAAACATTTTTCATTCAATGTAGATGGAGGCCGTTGCGAGAAATGTAAGGGCGAAGGTGAAATAACCGTAGAAATGCAGTTTATGGCCGATGTACATTTGGAATGCGAAACCTGTGGCGGAAAACGGTTCAAAAAAGAGGTTTTGGAGGTTGCCTTCAATAATGCCAATATCGATGATGTACTGAATATGACCATCGATGATGCCATTACTTTTTTTGAGAAAGGGGAGCAGACCAAGATCGTCACCAAATTAAAACCGTTGCAAGATGTGGGTCTAGGGTATGTAACGCTAGGACAATCCTCTTCTACCCTTTCGGGCGGTGAGGCGCAACGCATAAAATTGGCATCGTTCCTGATCAAAGGAAGTACGAAGGATAAGGCCCTTTTCATTTTTGACGAACCTACTACCGGCCTGCACTTTCACGATATTCAAAAGCTTTTGAAATCGTTCAACGCCCTTATTAAAAAAGGACATTCCATCGTGGTCATCGAACATAATATCGATTTGATCAAATGTGCCGATTACATTATTGACCTTGGACCCGGAGGTGGGGAAAATGGTGGGCAATTATTGGCAGAAGGAACCCCTGAAGAGGTTGTCAAACAACAAAAATCCTACACCGCCCAGTACTTAAAAGAAAAGCTTTTATAGAAAGAAGCAGTACCATTTGTGTATGGGGACTGGTTTTTAAATCCATTTAAAATATTGATTATCAATATTTTAAATGGATTTTATTTTTTTTGGCACGCTGTTTGTAATGCTTTAAGGGAATGTAAATAGTTACATTCGCAACCACTGCCCTAGGCAGGTTTAAAACGGTATATCATGAGAAACTTTGTACTCCTTTTTACAGCGATACTTTTAGGCACCACAGGTGTTTTCGCTACAGGCACAAACGAAGATAGGATTGCCACAAGCAATACCTATACAAACAACAATTCTTTCATTTTCATAGAAAATGGAATTACGTTCTCGGTATATCCAGATGGTGAATTTGACTTTTATATTGAAAATCAAGTATCGGGAACGAGAGAGGGCATCACCTTCAATTCTGGATTTGATTACAGCCCTTATGCGCAATACGACGATTACGGCGCTGTAATCCAGGTAGAAAATGTGCCCATCTATTATGATTATTATGGGCGAGTGAGCCAGATTGGTGACGTTGATATCAATTATCTAAACCGAAGAGTACGCAGTATTGGTGGCATGTACGTGTATTACAATAACCGTGGTTATTATGATTATCATACTGGTTTCATCAATATTTATAATAGAAACTACGTTTACCGACCCTTTCACAGATGGTTTGCTAGACCAACGGTAAATCTTTGTTTAGTGTACAATAGACCTTACAGAAGGTATTATGCTCCGGTACGGTATACGTATTATAGCCCTTATAGGTCTAATTTTAGAAGGGCCTACGTGAATGTTGGTAAGCAACATAGGTACAATCAAGTAAGGCAAGAGCGCGCCACAATTTATAGAAATGATAAGCGCGTTGCGGTTCGGGACAATGGTTATAGAACCAATAGAACGGTTGCTAAACGAAGTAATGCGATCAGAACGGATAGAAGTGTTGCATCTAACAATAGGGTAAGAACCAATAAGAGTTCGACAGCTGCAGTGAGGGGTCAGGTTACGGGAAGAACTACCGAGAGGAACAACGTAGCGACAAGAAGTGCTTCTACCAATAGAGGGAATGTCAATCAAAGTAGGACGGTGACGACTAGAGAGGTAACGAAAACACCCAATCGTACTACTGTAAAGAGAAGTACAACGACGAGTAGACAGCCTGTAGCGAGAAATACGACTACCCGTAGTAGCCAAAGCAGAACGGTGAAATCGACTCCCGCAAGAACGACCCAAAGGACGAGCACGGTAAGGTCAACGGCCAAAATACCAACACGTAGCCAAAGTACGGTACGTAGAAAAACATCCTCTACATCGGTTACGAAGGCCCCTTCAAGAAGTTCGAACACGGCTAACTCTAGGTCAGCGACGACAAGAAGTAGTAGAAGAAATTAAAATAGTTTTTAGGTTGGTTAGTTGTTTAGCCCCGCAAAGGATACGTTCTTTGCGGGGCTTTTTTATACCCTTTACACTGTGAAAAGTAAAGGGTATAAAAAGGTATGACACGACGAAAATAGGGTTCTGAATTTTTTAGGAAGTTCTGAAGAAATGCATAATTCCTGGTCATCAAATGGATGTTGGAACCGTAATGATTGTGCATGGAGATAAAGACCTTTTCCCTTTAAGCGTACCTCTTCAGTACCGTAAAGGGAATCGCCCAATATTGGATTGCCGATAGCACATAGGTGCTTGCGTAACTGATGCCTTCTTCCAGTCTTTGGGGTCATTTGCACTAAATTCAAGCATCCAAAACGTGCGGAAGCTATTGATATTAGCACCTTATAGGTTGTGAACGACTCCTTTCCGTCGATCGGGATATCGGTTATACCTTTCGAACGCCGTTCACCAATAGCTACTGCGTAATAGGTCTTGCGAATCTGCCCGTTCTTGAACTGTGCATTCAAAGCTACAATGACAGCGGCCGTTTTACCTACCAAAAGAAGGCCTGTAGTTGGTTAATCTAACCGATGAACCGGTTTAGGGTCAGTAGCGTTTTCGGCACTGCTCTTTTGTAGGTTTTGACTCAAGGCTTTTGCAATCGTCTCAAACGCGTTACCAGGTATCAACATACCTGCAGATCTGTGCACTATTGCCAAAAAATGGTCCTCATAAACGACCTTCACCTTGAGTACGAACCTAGCGCTTTTCGTTTTGTCCATTTCGGGCGGGTGAAATTCAATAGGTTCCACTCCCCGAATAAAAGTGGCCGTTGACCCAAGGACACCGTCCACAAAAATTAACTTTTTTTTCAATGCTTTTTTTAAAGCGGATTTGGTCGATAAGCGAACAAAATTACCCACTCCATATTCCTGCAGTCGCATCGGGTACTTTAATGTATGCACTACATGGGTCTGCATCAAAGTTTGGTTTTAGGATACGTTACAACGATGGTTCGTTAATGCATACTCCATTAAAAGTTTTGTACTATTAAAATAGGGACTAAGGTCAATTTTTGTTAAAATATAAAGCTACCTTTTGCCAAATTATTTACCGGTTATAAACGGTACTACCATGAAAAGAATAAATCATAGAATAATTAGGCAAGTTATCATTCTGGCACTCATTATTTTCTTGGGCAGCCTGATCATAAAATACATGCTGCCCTATTTATCTGGAGTTCTTGGGGCGCTTACCCTTTATGTTATTCTGCGAAAGTACATGTTATCCCTTTTAAATAAAGGGGTGAAAAGAACATGGGCCGCTCTGCTGCTTATCTTTATTTCTTTGGTCGGAATATTTTTACCCTTGGGAGGAGCGGTTTTTATGCTCAGTAAAGAGGTGGGAAACCTTGCCGACAAATCTGAACAGGTCACCAAGGCGTTCAAAGAGCAAGTTTTTCAACTTGAAAAATACGTACAGTACGATATCTCCTCCACGATAGATCCTAAGCAAGCATCCGGTTGGTTAACGGATAACTTCTCTGGCTTTGCGAGCGGAACTCTAAACATATTCATCTCATTGGGTATTTTGCTCTTCCTGTTATATTACATGCTCAAAAGCCCTAAAAAACTGAAGGAATCTTTACTGATCTACATTCCACTGAGTAAAAAAACCTTGGTCATTTTAGGAAAGGAAGTTGAAAGCGTTGTTCGGAGTAATGCTATCGCTATACCATTGGTCGCTTTGGCTCAAGGCATCATAGCCTTGATGGGATTTTTTATCTTTGGGGTTGAAAGTCCGCTGTTTTGGTTCGTTATTGTCACGGTGGGCTCGATGATTCCGTTCATCGGAACGTTCATCGGTATTTTTCCGGTATTCGTGTTGAGTTTGGCCAGTGGCAATGCTTTTCAAGCTTGGGGTATTTTACTTTATGGGGTACTGGTAGTCGGTATGACAGACAATTTAATCAGACTCATCGTTTTGAAAAAATTAGATAGTACCCATCCCTTAATCACCCTTATCGGCGTTATTGTCGGTATTCCCTTATTCGGATTCGTGGGACTTATTTTTGGACCGCTCATCATCAGTTTATTCATGATTATTGTAAAAATCTACAAACAGGAATATGGTATTCAACAGTCTCATAAAAAAGATAAACTACAGATATAACTAGCGTCTCAGTAGCTTACGCAATACGCCATACACGTCTTCAGAGATCTTAAAACGGTACAGAACGCCGATATACATCGCAATCATCACGACGCTTTTAAATAGGATGTTCACGATGGGATGAAACGCAAAAGGATATGCGGAAAATAAACTGCCCAAAAAGACCAGCAGAGCGAACACCTTAATCGTCTCATGGGTGAACGGGGCGATATGAAATTTGTTCTTCACATAGATAAGCTTTAAGGTATTGTAAATAAAGAAAGCACTAAAACTTGCGATTGCCGCACCATCGAGACCATAGGCAGGTATCAGCCACAGATTCAAAAGTATCGCCAATACCGCGAGCAAGACCCCAAAAAACAGGATGGAACGGTAATGATCGGAATTGAAAAGAATTGAATTATTGTTTCCCAAAAGAGAATCATAGACTTTCGCAAGTCCCACCCAAAAAACAATTTTAAATCCGTTGGAATAATTCTTGGGCAATAGCGCATATAGGTCATCTAAATTCAGCAAAATCAACAAAAACAGCATACCGGAAACTATGAAGAGCGTTAAAGAACTTTTTTGATAAAGTTCTTTTAAGGCTGCCCTATTATTGGTGTTCATATAGGCAGCCGTTAATGGATAGGTAATCTGATGCATCGCCCGGGAAGGTACCGCAATGGTCGATGCAATAAAGCCTGCGACCGCATAGAAAGCAACATTCTCGATACTTAGAAAATTGTTCAGCATCACTTTATCAACCTCCAAAAGTACAATGGCGGTTGAGCCGCCAAGTATGATCAGGGCGCTGTATTTGACAATGTTCTTTGCGTTTGTAGGAAATTTAAAATTAAGGTTAGGCGTTCTAAGTTGAAAGGCATACAGGTTCATAATGACCATCCTCACGAGATAAAGACCTACCAAAGCGGCAATAAAAAACGAAATTTCGATATATTCATGCCACAGCAGCACGAGCAACAAGGTCTGGCCTACCCTACAAAATACCTCTTTCATGAAATTACCAAAAATGGACCTCATCCGTATTCGTGCCCATGCATAAAATACTTCAAAGTAGGCCATCGCCATACCGATGAAAAAGATATGCCAAACATAATCACGAACGATGGGGTTTTCTTTGGATAGTAGGTTACCAATCGCCTCATTAGCAAAGAAACTTAGAAATGCCACGGGAATGACCAGTATTAGTGGAAGCAACAACATAAGTGTTAAAAAAGAATCCTGATGCTCTTTAGAATGAAAACTGGAATAAAATTTCACCAAGCTATTGGGCACTCCAAAAGCTAAAACGGGCATTAATACGGCAGAAACCGAGAGCACCACTTGCACCAAACCATAGTGGTCGGCAAGCATGAAATTAGTATACAAAAACAGCGTATTCACCGCACCGATCGCAAAACCGATATAGGTGACGATGGTGTTGTTCAACGACTGTTTGAGTATGATTCCCATTAGATATATGCTGCCAGTGTTCGGGTGAGCTCCCTTCTACTATACTGTTCCAGACGGGTTGATTCTACGGATAATTTTCCGTTTTGATAGTGTTCGAACCACTGTATGAGCTTGTTTTTTAGAGGTACATCGTCTGTATACTCAAAGATGGCTCCCGAGTTCGTACCCGATATCATTTCGGACACCTCCCAATGTTTTGGGCCGATACCCAATATGGGTCTTTTTGCCGACATATACTCAAATAATTTCCCTGGAATAATACCCTTGGTCTCCGGGGTATCGATTTCTACCAACAGCAATACCTGGGACGTTTTTTGATAGGCCAATGCGTTCTCATGGGACACATATCCCACCATTTCGGCCACATCGTTCAACCCGAATTTATCTAAAGAGGATAGAATATCGTCACCGATAACCCCGATAAATTGCAATTGCAAGGCAGCATTAAAAGCCGGAAGTTCTTTTCGAAGTTCAGAAAGCGTACGCCATAAATTGGTGGGGTTTCGTCCTGTAAGCATAGAACCAATGTGCGAAATGGTAAACTTTTTATCGAGTTCTAGATTGACGGTTTCTTGGGTGTCGAACCCGTTCGTAATTACAGCTATTGGTTGATTTGTCAACTGCTGAAACTCCTTTTGGGTCGTTTTGCTGGTCACGATAATCTTATCCGCGGTATTGAGCACCAAACGCTCCAGTTCTTTGTGTTTTCTTTGAGAGGAACTCGTAAGTTTTAGCTTTTTATGGTAACCGATAGAAGTCCATGGATCTCGGAAATCGGCAATCCAATGCAAGGGTTTAGCCATCTTCAATCTATAGCCAATAAGATGCATGCTATGGGGAGGCCCTGTAGTGATAATCGTTTCTATACCTTCTTTTTCCAAAATACCTTTTAAAAAATCGACCGAGGGCCCGACCCAAAATTTCCGTGCATCGGGGATGAAAAGATTACCACGAACCCACAATAGTATTTTTTCAAGAACCGATTGGTGTTTAGAAGTGATGATGCCTGCACTGATGCGTTTGGTTTTCTTTCTAGAAAATAAGGAAGCCAATCGATAGGGTTCTAAAATAGGATGGGTATAAATGGTAATATCCTCGGGAACGTCCTTTAAAAACGTTTCATCCGTTAGAGGATACTGCGCATTTTCAGGAACATAGACTACGGGTTCGATATCAAAATCCTTTAGATATTTCACGAATTTTAACCAGCGTTGAACCCCGGGTCCGCCAGCGGGTGGCCAATAATAGGTAATGACCAATACCTTTCTCATTACGCCGTCTCCTCTTTTTTAGATTTCCAAAACGAAAAGCCCAGTCCGCCTACAATCACCATTCCCAATAAAATGGTACTGGCCAGCGTAATTTTCGTGCCTTGCACGACCACATCGGGCTCAAATTTAAATTCAATTTTATGCGTGCCTGACGGGACTTTGAGCGCCCTGAGCACATAATTTACCTTAAAATGGGCAGCTTCCTTGCCATCTATATATGCATTCCAACCTTTGTCGTAATACATTTCAGAAAAGACTGCGATACCCTCCTTATCGTTCGTAGAAGTGTACGTGAGGTGGTTAGGGCGATAGGCTTCCAACGAAATAGAGGCCGTGCTATCGACTTGGTATTCGTTTCGATTGATATCGTTAAAAGCGGTCGTATTCACTACCACAACGTTTTTGGTGTCCAGGCTATCCAAGGCCCTGATTTCTGCGTCCGCGTTGCGAACGGGTAGTAGTTTTTTAATGAACCAGGCATTTCCATTGGCATTAGGATTTTCGATAGGAAACGGATTTCCGTCCTGATCCTCCCTTACAACGTATTTGATGTTCAGCATGTTCAGGACCGAGAAATTACCATTGTAAATATGAAAATCGAAAAGGTCTTGCATTCCCGCCGGTTTTGCGGCATGATACCCCGTTATGCTTTGATGAAAATAAGCTGTTTTTGCGGAATCAAAACCATCGGTCTGATCGAACACCCGAAACACACCCTTGTCTTGTGCAATCAACTTGTCTGCGGACGTTTCTTGAAAAGGCTCCAGCATTGTGCGTTTAGATACGAAATTATCGTTGTTGACATAGCGCAAGTTCACTCCTACCAAATCGATCACGAGCAAAACACCGATGCCCAGAATTACCACGTTCATTTTAAGTTTATCCTTTACATACAGCCACACCAATAACGCGGTAAGCAGGGCAAAAGCAAGCGAGCGTAGTAAATCAGCGGTATACACGCTCTTACGGTCTAACCGCAGCATTTCCGGTAGTTCTTCCAGCCCCGTCATTCTTAAGTTATCATCGGAGGGACCGACAAAATCGAAAGCGCCTTTAAAAAGGAACAATAGCACCCCTAATCCTACAATGGTCACCGATGCATAGGTCAATGACTTTATTTTATCCGAATGCGGTACTTTATCCATGAACACTTTTTTCAAGGCCAATACCGCCAGTATCGGCACACACAATTCTAGGATAATCTGAATGGAAGAAACGGCCCTGAACTTATCGTACAAAGGAAAATAGTCGATCATGAAATCCGTTAGGGTACTAAAGTTCTTGCCCCACGATAACATCAGGGAAAGTATGGATCCTATCAACAACCACCATTTGTGCTTTCCCTTTAAAAGAAAAAGCCCGAACACAAAAAGAAAGAAAACCACAGCCCCCAAATAGGCCGGGCCAGACGTACCTGGTTGATCTCCCCAATATAAAGGTACACCACCAACAAAATTTAAGGCACTTGAACGGGGCAAACCCTTGTCGATTAAATAATTGAATGATTTAGAGTCCTCCCCTAAATTTTCTTGACTGGCGCCTCCGAACAAACGGGGTACAAAAAGATTCAATGACTCTACAATCCCATAGCTCCAGGTGGTGATATAGGCTTTGCTCAACCCACCTGCATCTACTTTTTCGGAACCATCAGGGTTGATGGTCAGTGCACTTTTTCCCCGTGTACTCCAATCTGCATACTCCTTCGTCGCCAATAAGCCCGTGGCGTTGGTTGCAACACCTAACGTAACCGCTCCCAATAAAATGAGCACCGATATAAAAAAGTGCTTAAGCTGTTTTTCCTTAATTGCATAAATTAGATATACAATCCCCAAGACCACGACTAAGAGCATAAAATAGTAGGTCATTTGGTAGTGGTTGGCGGTGATTTCAAGTGCCATGGCCAACGCAGTAAGCACAAAACCCCACACATATTTTTTTCTGAATACGAGAATAATCCCACCTAAAAGAACAGGCAAATAGGCGAGTGCGTGCGCCTTTGCATTGTGCCCTGCGCCTAGAATAATGATGAGATAGGTAGAAAAACCAAATGCCAAAGCCCCTAAGACAGCCAATCTAAAATCGACTTTCAAACAACATAACAATATATAAAACCCTATGAAATAGAGAAAAAGATAGTCTGCCGGTCTGGGAAGAAAACGAATCAACCGGTCCAATTTTTTGATATAGTTGTGTGGGTAATTTGCTCCCAATTGAAAGGTCGGCATCCCCCCGAAAGCGCTATTGGTCCAATAGGGCTCTTCGTCATTCAGCTTTCTGAAATCGTTCTGCTCCTTGGCCATACCGGTATATTGGGCGATGTCTGGCTGGTAGATGACTTTACCTTGAAGAACAGGACTGAAATAGGCCAGAGCAGCAATGCAAAAGAATACGACTGCAAAAAAATGGATGAAAAAGAAATTTAAACCTCGCTTCATTTGCTAAATACCTGTGTTTTGGCAAAGATAACTAGTCTAGCTCTTCAAAATCGATGTATTCGCCGACTTTTTCCGAATCGCCTTTTTTCTTGGTAGATTTTTTGTTGATGATTACGTCCCCTATTTTTTCTTCAGAAGTACCTGCCTGATTGTTAAAACCTTCAAACACATCCTTAAAATGGGATTCCGTTTTCTTAGCTGCGTAGCTTAGTATTTTCGGTGCCAAAAGGCGGACCAAGAATTTGAGCCCGTAATACACCAATAGAATAATGAATATCGTTTTTAAAAAAGCCATTTATTACTACGTATATATATCAAAAGTACAATTATCACGTTGTATAACTAGATTAGGAATATTAAAATAAATATAAAATCACGTTCATGAATAGTCAATTCGTCTACTCTAAACTATAC
>JBARCC010000545.1:0-2563 GCA_049793635.1 Maribacter sp.
CGCTTACCCCTACCAAAATCATTTTACGTTTTGAGCCTTGCCAAATTTTCTTCTGTGAGGATAGGGAACATAGTTTCAATGGGGTGTGGTGAACTGTTAAAATATTGGGTGTTACGGTAGCTTCCAATACTGTGTTGTAGAGTGGTTCTTCTAAGGGTACGTTGATATGAACCGGTAAATTGGTGGTTAAGGCTATACCCAATGCTGTATTCAATCGATCATCGTTTTCTTTCAACACCCCTTTTTGAACCTCCAAAACATGCTTGCCCTCTAACCACTCAGGGCGGTACTGCAAAATTTTATCGGTCGCATGGCTCACATCTTGCAACAGATTCGCGGAATAGCCTATTTGTGCACCGAATACATTTTCTTGATGGATGGTCTGTCCATCCCCAATTCCAACCTTGTAAGAGGGTCTATCGGCAGAAACAACCACGAGCGGTATGGTACTATAAAATGCCTCGGCAACCGCAGGATAGTAGTTCAACAACGCACTACCCGATGTACATACCACAACCACCGGTTTTCGTAATTGTTGGGCCATCCCTAGGGCAAAAAAAGCGGCACAGCGCTCGTCGACGATACTAAAGCACGAAAAAAAAGGGTTTTCGGTAAAGGCAATGGTCAACGGTGCATTTCTAGACCCTGGGGAAATGACAATATTCGAAATATCCTGTTCCTGAAAATGTTTTACAACCGTTTGAACGGTAGGTATCGAAGCGTATTTCATACCTTACAAAAATACGACCAAAGCCCTGTATTCCCCAAAACTTACTCTTTTATTTGTGTTTGAAAACACGCAACATCGTACTGCTTTTAAAAACGGTTTCCTCCCACTCCTTTTCGGGAGCCGAATCTGCGGTAATACCCCCACCCACAAAAATTTCAGCTTTCTCCCGATGTACGTTCATACACCGAAGGTTCACATAGAGTTCAGACTTTTTAACCACCGTCCTATACGCGTTATGCTCATGATTTTTTCTATTCTTGTTTCTCGGTACCTCTGTAACCATGTTCAGCTCTCCTAGAAAGCCGGTATAAAAGGTACGTGCATAGCCTTCATGGGCGTAGATAAACGCTTTTGCATTTTCCAAAGGTGTTCCACAAACTGCGGGTGTCGGATGTAATGCCCTCAAGACTTCACCGAATGCCTCAGGGGCAAATCTTCCGGTTAATTTCGTTCTTAAATGCCAAAGGTCTCCCGCTCGAATGGTTTCCATATCCGATTTTACAACCGATACGGCCACGCCCTTTAAGGCATCCTCGATGTAATCGGTAACCATTTGTTGTTCGCCCAATTCCTTGTGGGTCCATTCGGGTTTGGCAAATTCAAGAGCACTTTGGGTACCCGCCAAAGACATGGTCTTAAAATGCCGTCCATCGCTTTTTATCAGAATTTCTGGGGTGGCCCCGATCCATGTGCCCACTTGAGGGTGATGCCATAGATAGCAAAATGCGTTGGGATACTCGTGCAATACACGCTGGAACAGTACCAGTGGCCCACTATCATGATCGACTTCAATTCTTCTAGATAGCACTACCTTTTTAAGGTCACCCTTTTCAATCTCTACCAATGCCTTGGTTATCATTGCAAGATACCGTTCCCTATCGTCTTGTTGTATTTTTTCTTCATGATCGAAAGCATCCGCTACTGGTTTTTCCAAATCGATTTTCGCGTTCAAAATTTCATCGGCCTGCAAAATTACGGACGCTGATGCCCCGTCGAAGGGGGAAAAAATGAAACCGGTTTCGGTGAAATCCCTACTATAATTCAAGGTCTCGTCTTTCTGAAAAATGGCCTGTAACCATCCAGAATGGGGTTTGCTATATAGTACGAAGGCAACTTGTCCACTATAAGCATCAGCAGCTTTTTGAATAAGTTCTTGGAACATATTACGCTTTTGGCAATGCAATAGTTGTCAATTTACAGAGCGATATCAATTCGCCTGCCTCGTTGGTAATCTTAATGTCCCAAAGCTGGGTGGTCCTCCCTTTATGGAGCAATATCGCCTTGGCAAAAACAAAACCTTCTTTAATACTTTTTACATGGTTTGCAGAAATCTCTATCCCTCGGACAAAAAATTTGCTGGCATCCAAAAATATATAAGATGCCGCGCTGCCTACACTTTCTGCCAAAGCCACCATGGCACCCCCGTGTAGTACTCCATCAGGTTGATGTACCTTGTTGGTTACGGGCATTTTAGCCGTCAAAAAATCCTCGCCTACATCAATATATTCTATTTCCAAAGTCTCCATAAGGGTGTTTTTGGAGGTTTCGTTACATATCTTTAGGATTTTTTCTTTGTACTCGTTCATTTCTTTTTTTACAAAATTAAGGATTACTTTACCAATTTGAACACCTTTGTTCGATAGTAAAAAATGTATCGATAGATGAAAAAAGTCTCTTATAACTCCACAAACACCTACGAAACCCTGAACCAACTCAATCCCAAAACCAAAAACGTTTGGTTGGTTTTTCATGGTATCGGCTATTTGAGCAGGTACTTTTTAAAGTATTTTACGGATATAGACCCTCATGAACATTATATCATCGCCCCACAAG
>JBARCC010000546.1:0-10157 GCA_049793635.1 Maribacter sp.
TTCTCCATCCCCTAACTATCAAGCACTCTTTTTAGTGATTTGAAAGAGCGCACGTATCGCGCATACATTGCCTCGATGCAAGCAAAAAGAGTATGGTTGCTATTATCCACCTCTTCTATCTGTCGAAAAACCGTAGGTACTTTCAAAATAACCAAGCACAAGACCCCAAAGTCTTAAAGACCTTTGGGTTCTTACCATCGAGTTCTCCGGTCACTACAAGCCAGTATGACCTATTCCTAAAATTACTGGCCAATCTACCATCCCTTTTGATGGTTTGAAAGGACTGCCACCGCCCTATCAAAATCCGGTGATGATAAACTGAGATCTTCTGTTTACGGCGTGTTTCGCTTCTGTACAATAGGTGGTGTCATCGCATTCGTTCAATAACATTCGTTCTCCGAAAGCCTCTGCTGACAAACGATCTGCAGATATTCCTTTTGAAATCAAATATTCTTGTGTTTTATCGACCCTGCGTTGTGATAACCAATCATTATAGGTAGATGCGCCCCTAGCATCGGTGTGCGAAGTGATTTTTAGGGTTATCGAGGGTATTTCTTCCAAATAACCCGCAAGATCGTCAAGTACCTTTTTAGATTTAGGGTTGATGACGGATGAATTCAAATCAAAATACACATAACCAAGAGCATCGATTTTAGCACTGATGGCGTCTTCCTTCGCTTTACGTGCGTCCTGTTTTTCCTTTTCCAACGCGGCCAAGGCAGCGGCCTCGCGCTCACGTTCAAGGCGTTCTGCCAATAGGGCTTCATCACGCAATCGATTTACCTCTGCCACGGAATCTCTCTGGCGCTGTTTTTCTTTTTCGATAGCTGCCAGTAAGGCTAGTTTCTCCTCTCCCCTTTTCGACAATCCTTTCTCGATACCAAACTGATACACGACCCCTGCTGCATGCTGTATGTGATTCGATACGCCTTCCCCTTCACTCATGGCCCATTTTCCGGTGGAGTTGAAATCCAGGCCCCATCGGTCCGAAAACCAGGTCCTGAATCCGACCACGGCATTATAGGTACCCCTGCCTACGGTGTTTGCATCGGTATATCCTGCACCTATTCCCACGTAGGGGTCGAACCATCCGGTCTCCCCTAGAATTTTATTCAAATCATACGTTAGTCGGGCATCGATTGCGTAGTAATCGATATCGTTGGGAATCACCATCCCATCGATTACGTTACCCTCCATGTAGGTATTGTAAGAACCGATGGCCTCAATACCCAATCCATTCTTGAAGTATCGGCCTATACTTAACCGAGATGGAAAAGGGACCATATTCCATTCTTGACCGACATTAAAAATACCATCGAATACGTTTCCTGAATCATCTACGGCATTAAAGCCGACTCCGAACATCCATGAACTTTGAACAATACTGTCTTTTGAAGTGATTTGCAGTTCGTCTTGTGCCATCGCAAGGTTGGCAATCAGCAGAAGCACTAAAAAACGGAGGTGTTTTGTAGTTTTCATAAGGTATCTTTTGGGGTTTACCTCGTAAAATTAAGAGAAGTATTTCGTACCAACAAATAACTACTGTGTACCGCACTATTTATCGTTCGATAGTCGAACACCTGAAAAATCCCGACAAAAACTACTGTACCCGTAGTATTTTAGCACTCATTGGCATTTTGTAAATCGTAAAAGGACTGACTCTTCGCTCATTTTTTTTGGAAGCGTTCTTGCTTCTCTTTTTACGGACCACCACCTCGTCCGCAGTGGTTGCAATTTCCAACTCCTGCACATCCGAATCAGTTTCGCCCCCACACCATACCAACAGCATTTCTTTTTTGAAATCGATGATGGGTGGTGCAAGACCCGGTTTCCGTGTTCTATTTACCCGGCCATAAAAGGTAAGCAACTCCGCCTTATTCTTGATCAGCATCAACTGCTCCTCCTCGAAACCACTATAGTTTTCCGTAACGACCCTTTCGATCTCCGCTTGCTTTTTGCTTTCAGCATCTGCCATTCCGCTACTTTTACATGCACTCAAGAGCAATATCCCACTAGCGACCCATAAAAAAATGGGTCTACACATTCTTGAACCTACTTTTGAACGCCCGCTCATACACTTCTTCGTAAATGGGCAATACTTTCTGCAAATCAAACTTGTGCGCTTCCTTCAAGGCGTTTTGCTTGAACCTTTCCAAAACATCGTCGTTCCTTAAAATGGTAATCGCTTTGGACGCCATATCGGAAATGTCGCCTACGTCACTCAAAAATCCACTGACCCCCTCCTTGTTCACTTCAGGTATGCCGCCCGCATTACTCGAAATGACGGGTACCCTATTTACCATAGCTTCCAAGGCCGCAAGACCGAAACTTTCCGTTTCGGATGGCAATAGGAACAGATCTGAAAAGCATAGAATTTTATCGATTTCATTGCTATTTCCCAAGAAAATCACCTTGTCCGCAATTCCCAATTCTTCACATAACCGTTCAGCGTTTTCCTTTTCGGGTCCTTCCCCGACCATGATGAGCTTCGCAGGTATCTCTAATTGGATCTTGCTGAACACTTTAATGACGTCCGGTATCCGCTTTACCTTTCTGAAATTACTGATATGGGTGATGATCCGTTCATCGTCTTTCGCCATATTAGACCTTTGGCAATCCGTGAACGTGGTGTTGTATTTTTTGATATCGATAAAATTCGGGATTACCTCGATTTCCTTTTTGATATCGAATATTTCCAATGTTCCTTGTTTCAAGCTTTCCGAAACCGAGGTCACCACATCCGATTGATTGATGCTGAACGTAACCGCTGGTTTATAAAAGGGATGTTTCCCTACCAGGGTAATATCGGTACCGTGCAATGTAGTGATCATGGGTACATAAATACCTTCTTCTTCCAACATCTTCTTTGCCATATACCCTGCATACGCATGTGGTATGGCATAGTGCACGTGTAACAAGTCTATTTTATACAGCTTGATGGTATCCACTAGTTTACTGGACAGTGCCAATTCGTAAGGTTGGTACTGAAACAATGGGTATTCGGGAACATGAACTTCGTGAAAGAATATCCGGTTACTCAACAGTTCAAGGCGAACAGGTTGTTTATAGGTGACAAAATGTACTTCATGTCCCCTATTTGCCAATGCAATTCCAAGTTCTGTTGCAACGACTCCACTACCTCCGAAGGTAGGATAACATACTATGGCTATTTTCATTGCTACAAAACTACCTATTAATTTAGAATGGAATCGTAAATAGCTTGTTGAATTCTAGTCCTTAACGCAGATTTAACTAATAGGGTATTGGATGCCGATGGGTAGGTTCTATTGGACAAAAAGACATAAATGATCTCCTCCTCGGGGTCGGCCCAAGTGAAGGTTCCCGTAAAACCACTATGCCCAAAACTATCTCTTGACACGCAACCACAAGTGGGACCGCTATGTTCTAATTGTGGCTTATCGAACCCTACCCCCCTGCGCACATTTTGGTCACAGAAATAGCAGGTATTAAATCGCTTTACGGTTCTGGAATCAAAAAATTTGGTTCCCCCGTAATACCCGTTCTGTAAATACATCTGCATAATTTTGGCAATATCGTTTGAATTGCTGAAAAGACCGGCATGTCCTCCTACTCCTCCCTGCATCGCAGCGCCCATGTCATGCACGTAACCTTGTACGGTACCATAGCGGTAATAATCATCCTCCTCGGAGGGTACGATACCCTGCTTGTCAAATTTTTCCAAGGGATTATAACTCATATGGTTTGCCCCTATTCTGGCGTATAGAAAATCGGCGGTAAGGTAATCCAACGATTGGCCATAACCGGTCTCTATAATTTTCTTCATCACGTAATAAGGAACATCGCTATACCGGTATCGGTTAGATTTCAAATCTTGCCTTCCGATTCTATTGTAAATGGAATCTTGATACGCATCCGCCAAATACAGTTCTTCGTACACCTTGGTAGAAAATCCTGGCATCGGTGCCGTTCTGTAGAATTCTGCCGACGGTTTCCTGCTTTTATCCAAAGTGCTGATGTAAAAGGGAATCCACGCAGGGAGTCTACCAAAATGGGAAAGGGCTTTGAGCACCGTTACGTTTTTGATTTCGGTATTGGAATAGTTGGGAACCAATTCCTCAAAGGTACTGTTCAATTCAATTTTACCTTCCTCCTCCATTTTCATGACCATGGGCAAGGTGGACAAAATTTTGGTCAATGAGGCCAAATCATATATATGCTCATTGGTAATGGAGTCTTTGGCTGCGTAGGTAGGCTTGCCAAAACTTTTTTGATACACCACTTTACCGTGGCGGGCGACAAGGACCTGCGCCCCGGGAAACATTAGACTATCTAAACCGTCTTTCACCAAGCGGTCAATAGCCCCAAGGCCTTTGGTGCTTAATCCTACCCGTTCGGGGTAGCTGTATCCCAACCGACTCAACGACTTGGTATCCAAACCCGTTTTTACAGGAAATTCTTGATGGGCGCTCACCGGTAATCTACCCGTGGCCCCCACAGCACCAAAAAGGATTTCCGCCGTCTTTTCCTGCGTAATTACGCTGTTTTGATACGCCATCACCACCGCATCTATATTCTCAAATGATGGGATGTCGGCCAGGGCATAAGGTTTTGCAAATACGCAAAGTATAAGATTTGACGTTCGGGCGTCCGCAATTTCCTGAAGCAGTCCAAGCTCTTTTGCTGAGAATTTATACCCTTTCCACGGACTCTCGTTACTGGTATGATGCCCGATGATGACAAGGTTAAAATCCTTTAGTGCACTGCGTAGCGCTTTTTCATCTTTTGTGTCGAAAACGGTAATACCGGCATAATTTTTCAATCCTTTTTCAAACGCATCGCTTGGGGCATCCCCAAATCTCACATAGGCGATCTTCTTGTTCTCCAGATTTTTTATCGCTAGAAGGTCTAGCTTGTTTTTGACCACGGTAATCGCTTTTTCCATAGTCTCTTCATACACGATGTCATTTTCAAGGGCATTTAAATCCTCGTATAAGTTTTCGAGCACCACCGGGCTATAACGCTGTAAGCCTGCCTTATACTTTGCCATAAGTATTTTTTTGACCGAATAGGCCAACCGTTTCTCGGTCAACTTACCCCTTTCGTATGCTTTGATCAACCGTTGCTTTGCACTTACCACATTTTCGGGCATGAGCAACATATCGTTACCTGCCATAAATGCGGCAAGCTCCACTTCACCGTCCTTGCCCTGCGTGGAAACCCCTTTCATGTTCAGGGCATCGGTAAAAATTAGGCCTTTAAAGCCCAGCTCTTCCTGTAAAAGCCCCGAGATGATCTGTTCCGAGATCGACGAGGGCAACCCTTCTTTTAATTCCAACGCCGGTACTTCTAGATGCGCCACCATAATACTGCTTAATCCGTTATCGATGATTTTTTTGAAGGAATACAGTTCAAGACTGTCCAAACGTTGTCTTGTAAAAGGAATGACCGGTAACTTATGATGGGAATCTACCGCAGTATCCCCGTGGCCGGGAAAATGCTTTCCATTGGCCAACACTCCGGCCCGTTCCATTCCCTTGATAAAGGCAATTCCCTTCTCCACAACGTTATCCCTATCCTCCCCGAACGAGCGGTTACCGATGATGGGGTTTTCGGGATTGGTGTTGATATCCAGATCAGGGGCAAAATTGATGTGTACACCAAGTCGTTTCGCATGTTTACCAATCTGGTAGCCCACCTTCTCGACCGTACTGCTATCCTGTATGGCTCCCAAGGTCATGTTCCATGGAAAGGCATAGGTAGAATCTAAGCGCATGGCTAGGCCCCATTCGGCATCCATACCGATCAACAGGGGGATTTTTGAAACCGATTGGTAGTCATTGCAGAGTTTAGCCTGCTGCACGGGACCACCTTTCGAGAAAATGACACCTCCCAATTGTTCCTTTACGATAAGGTCTTTGATTTGATCCGTAGCTTGCTTGCCTTGGTTAGAGGCAACACTTACCATGAACAACTGACCCAGCTTCTGATCCAGTGTCAATTGATCATATTGGGCATCTACCCACCTTTGCTGCTCAAGACTATCCTTGGTCACTAATGGATGTTGGGCGAACATGCCAAGGCAACCCGATAAAAATAAAACGATAGGTAAAGCGAAGCGCATAATTTAAGATGTAATGAGATAACTGTACTGAAATGAAAATATTGTATTTCACCGATGAAACTCAATATTTTATAGGCATTTGAAGGGTTGTTGCTAAAGAAATCGGGCATGCCAACTTTCGGAAGCGGGTACTTCCCAATGCTCAAGATATTCTCCCTTATTGGTAACTAAATTATTAAATACGATGGTATTTTTTGAGATTGCCTTTTTCTTCGCCATCGCCTTGAAATCGATCAGGCTTTTGTACGCGACGAACTCACCTTGCTTGTACGATACGTTCATCTTGTCCAATAACAGCACGTCATACTTTTTCTCTAATTTCTGTATGAAATGCACGGAAGCATCTATGGAACATCCGGTAGCGTTCTGTGCGTTTTGATCCAAGGCAATGGTAATGAAACGCTTATACTTTATTTCGTAGCCAGCCTTTAAATCATTACCGTGTGCGGTCCAATCCTTTAAAAAAGCATCCAATGCCGTGCTTATTTCCAACAGTTCGGCATCGGATAGCGACCTATTGCATTGATAGATCCACACTCTTGCGGTTTCGGGTAAAGTATCGAATTCTACTAGCACGTTATTTTAGGTTTCAGTATTTTAAAACAATCACAATTTAAAGGTCTTCGGCGGTAGCGATCAGTTCCGCAATATCCATTACGGCAATCGTACCTTCTTTCTCCTTGTTCTTTACCCCATCGGTCATCATCGTATTGCAAAAGGGACAACCTGCAGCTATGATTTCCGGTTGGGTCTCTAGCGCCTGTTCGGTACGTTCGATATTTACATCCTTATCCCCCTTCTCGGGTTCCTTGAACATCTGTGCCCCACCGGCACCACAACAAAGTCCTCTTTGCTTACAGCTCTTCATTTCCACCAACTCGGCATCCAACTTCCTTATTAAATCGCGGGGGGCTTCATACACACCGTTGGCCCTCCCTAAGTAACAGGGGTCGTGAAAAGTGATGCGTTTTCCCTTAAACATACCACCTTCCATCATAATGCGGCCTTCGGTAAGCAACTGTTTTAGAAATTGGGTGTGGTGCACCACCTCATAGTTTCCCCCTAAACCTGGATATTCATTTTTAAGGGTATTGAAGCAATGGGGACAGGCCGTTACGATTTTCTTCACCTCATAGGCGTTCAACACCTCTATATTGGTCACCGCCTGCATCTGGAACAAAAACTCATTACCTGCGCGCTTTGCTGGATCACCGGTACAACTTTCTTCCGTTCCCAATACGGCAAAGGAAACCTTCGCCTTGTTCAAGATCTTTACGAACGCTTTTGTAATTTTCTTCGCCCTATCATCAAAACTACCGGCACAACCTACCCAGAATAACACTTCTGGTGGGGTACCTGCCGCAAAAAGTTCTGCCATCGTAGGCACTTTTAATTCACTCGCCATACTATAATTTAAGATTCTTTACTCCAGTTTAAACGGTCCATCTGGTTAAATGGCCAAGGTGCACCGTTATTCTCAATATTTCCCATCATATTGTTCAAGTCGGTCGGTGCCGCCGATTTTTCCATCACCAGGTACTGCCGCATATCCATAATTATCGATAAGGGATCAATACTGATGGGGCATGCTTCTACACAGGCATTACAGGAGGTGCAGGCCCATAGCTCTTCACGGGTGATGTAATCATCCAATAGTTGCTTCCCATCTTCCTTAAACGCTCCGTTATTCTTATTCATGATGTTCCCTACTTCCTCTAACCGGTCGCGGGTATCCATCATTATTTTACGCGGAGATAATTTTTTACCGGTCTGGTTGGCGGGGCATTCATCGGTACATCTACCACACTCCGTGCAGGTGTAGGCGTTCAATAATTGTACCCAACTTAAATCGGTAACATCCGAGGCACCGAACGTATCGGGCACGGGAGCATCTTCGGCAGGAGCGGCGAAAGGATCCGCACTCGGGTCCATCATCATACGGACTTCCTTCGTCACCGATTCCAGGTTCCTGAACTGCCCCTTTGGCGTCAATCTTCCATAATACGTATTGGGAAATGCCAACAGGATATGTAGGTGCTTGGAGAAATATAGATAATTCAAGAAGCAAAGGATACCCACAATATGTAACCACCATGCACTACGTTCGATCAGTATCACACTCGACATGCTAAGGCCCTCAAACCAAGGCGCAATAAAGCTGCTGATAGGAAACGCGCCTGCCTGCACATAATGGGCCGCCCCCATCTGCTGCAATTGAAAATCTGCCGCGTTCATGGTCAGAAACAGAAACATGAGTACCAATTCGATATACAGAATAAGGTTTCCATCTTTTTTTGGCCATCCTTCCATCTCAGGTTTGAGAAAACGCTTCAACCGTATGACATTTCTGCGTACCCAGAACGCCACCACCGAAACGATAACCAGGAAAGCAAGAATCTCAAACGATCCGATCAAGTAGTCATAGATAGGTCCTATCCCTGCAAAAAGCCTGTGGGTGCCTAATATTCCGTCCAAAACAATCTCCAGGACCTCAATATTGATGATTACGAAACCTACATAAACGAGAATGTGAAGTAGACCGGCGATCGGCCTTACCACCATTTTGGATTGCCCCAAGGCGATTTTAGCCATGTTTTTCCATCGTTGGGGTTTATCATCGTTTACGGAGGCTTCTTTTCCTAAGAAGATATTCCGCCTGATTCTTGAGACATTTCTAACGAACAAGCCAATGCCCGCCACGAGAAAGAGGACAAAAATGATATTGGGGAGATACTGCATATATTTACTCTTCTAATTTTTCCGCGGGGTCATCTTCCGGCAAGGTGTACTCTTTTTGCTTTTTGCCAAAAACCGAAACGTTTACGTAACGTTTTGGATTCAAACGCAAGTCCTGTAACAACAAGTCCAATTCTTTGGTCGTACTGGTTAGATTGGTATACAACTCTTTGTCATTCATGAGCAAGCCCAACGTACCGTTACCACTTTCAATTTTCTGGGTTACCGCATCCAAACTGGCCATGGTAGATTCTAAACTGGCCAAGGTTCTTCCCAACCCTGCGGCATTCAACGAATCTGATAGTTTTGCAAAATTGGTGGTAAGCACATCTAAATTCTTGAAAGAGTTTTCTAACCGTTCCTTATTGCCGTCCAAAATCGTATTCATGGACTTAGCGCTTCCGTTAAGGTTCTGAATTAAACTGTTGAGACCGCTCAACACTTCTTTCAGGTCCTTTTTTGCGTTGGCATCCAAAACAGAATTCACATTGACCAAAACGGAATCGGCATCAGAAATGGCGGATTCAAACTTACGCACTAACGGAGAAAGTTTTTGCTGGGCCAGATCCGTAATTCCCAATCTTGTTTCCGTTTGCAGGGTATCGCCGGATGTTGCAACGGCGCCATCCTCGAAACTGGGCTTTATCTGAAGCCCTTTGCCCCCAATAATCCCGGTGTCGTACAATTCTACAATGCTGTTCTTTGAGAATTTGAAATCGTTACCGACCGTAAACGTGACCAAAAGATTCCCCTGTTCATCCAAAAACTTAATATCGTTGACTTTGCCGACACTAAATCCGTTTATAGAAACCACGGTACCCGATTGTAATCCACCCACATTGGGATAAATGGCATAAAACGTTTTGCTGTTATCAAAGATGGGAGTCGACTTTAAATAGCTGAATCCCATAATGAACAATAGAATTCCCCCGATTACGATAATGCCTGTTTTTATTTCTCTAGAAAGTCTCAAATACGCATATTTTTAGTTACTCAAAATTAGGAATAAAATAAACACTTTTAAGGTGTTCACTGAGAAACCTCCTTTAAGGCAATTTTTAGGGGAATTCTCTCGCCCGATCTATACGCAACGATATACGCCGTGGGATACCCTTTTTCAGCGGCCTGGGCCTGCATCATTTCCGCCTCCCGATACGATCTGGTTTCCCCGTACATATTCCGATAAAGGCTCTTAACAGGCTCCCTTGAAAGACTGCCAAGTCCCTTAAAATGGGTTGCATCCAAAGCAATATCCTTACTACTGGCCATGAGTTGTACTTTAAAAGTAATCGGATTTGCAGCCTCTTCGGGGTTACTG
>JBARCC010000547.1:0-3985 GCA_049793635.1 Maribacter sp.
TCAAAACCTTCGGTGTAGACCTTTAACGTATCAAAACCTCCAATATTTTTATCGGTGCTTTCGATTGCCAACTGCTTGCCAATGAAACCGACCACTTGAAATGCGAAGGCCGAAGATAGAAACCAGACCCCCATCATGAACGCAACGATTCGTTTAGGGGATAAATCCGTTATTTTTGAAAGCCCGACGGGTGACATGAAGAGTTCTCCTATCGAAAGCAGTAAATACATCAATAACAAATACGCAAAAGGCACTAGACCGCTCTCATTTGCGCTTGCCCCGCTTAAGGCCAATACATAAAAACTGATCCCTGCGAACAACAGCCCGAAACCGAATTTATAGGGCGTTCTTGGATTATTATTTTTTTTACTCAAATAGGTCCACATCATAGAGATAGGAATCGCCAAAATAATGATGAACATAGAGTTTAAGGAGTTTGTTTGGGAGGCCGACATGATGGTCAATTCTACGTTTCTCGCCGCAAAAAGGGTAATTACACTACCTGAAAGTTCGTGAAACCCCCAGAATATGGTCATGAAAAACGTAATTAATATGGCAACGAACAGTTTTTTCCGTTCGTCTAAAGTTGCCTTATACATGATGTTGCCAAGGTAAACAAGAATAGAGATGCCTATTAATTTAAAGATTATATTCACGATATTTTGATCTTCGAGAAAAGTACCGTCCGCACCTAAGGACTTGTATGCAGACAGCAAGAATGCTATCAACGGAGCGGATAGCACGGCCAATATCGGAATTAAAACGCCCTGCTTGATCCCCACTATTTTCGTATTCATCACCCTGTCGTTCGGTGGCAGCCCTCTATTACCGAATACATTTCTTCGTATGCCACTCCAGAAAAAAATAAGCCCTGCCAACATGCCTATCCCTGCAAGTCCAAAACCGTAATGCCATCCATATTCATAGGCCAACCAACCACATAAAAGGGGTGCTATCCAACCTCCTATATTGATGCCCATGTAAAAAATTGTGAATCCAGAATCCTTTTTCGGATCCCCGTATGGATACAAGGTTCCCACAAAGGTGGATATATTGGGTTTGAAGAAACCGTTTCCGACAATAATCAGGGCCAGTGCTAAAAAGAAGGCAATATCGTTTTCTATCGCAAGTACAAAATGACCTATGGCCATAAGTATACCTCCCAAGAAAATTGAATTTCTCATGCCCAATATCTTATCCGAAATTTGCCCTCCAATGACGGTTGAGGCGTATACTAAAGATCCGTAGGAAGCATAAACGGCTGCCGTTGCAAAATCACGCTCGACCAATTTCTCGAAAATAACGTCGACCATATATAGGGTGAGCAATGCACGCATCCCATAAAAACTAAAGCGCTCCCACATCTCCGCAAAAAATAAATAGAACAATCCTTGAGGATGTCCAAAAAGCTGCTTTTGATCCGAGAATTCAGTACTGTCGTTCATAATGAAGTGGTGTTTGGTTATAGGTTCTCTTTAATGAAATCGGTCATTTTTGTAAATAAGTGAATTCTGGTGTTGCCACCGTAAATACCGTGATTTTTATCGGGATAGATACCCCAGTCGAACTGTTTATTGGCCTGTATCAAAGCCTCGATCATGCGCATCGAATTTTGAACATGCACATTATCGTCGCCAGACCCATGGATCAACAAGTAGTTGCCTTTCAATAATTCAGGATAATTGAAGGGAGAATTATCATCATAGCCCCCTGGGTTTTCCGCTGGGGTACGCATGAAACGTTCCGTATAAATCGTATCATAAAAGCGCCAAGAAGTCACGGGTGCCACGGCAATGGCGGTTTCAAAAACATCATTGCCTTTAAGGATACAATTCGTCGCCATGTGACCACCGAAACTCCAGCCCCAAATACCGGTTCTGTTCTCGTCGATATACTCCAGTTCACTAAGTTTTTTGGCCGCCTCTATTTGATCTTCCGTTTCATACTTTACCAAATTCATATAGGTCACTTTTTTGAAATCGCTGCCCTTGAAACCGGTTCCCCTACCGTCTACACAAGCAACGACATAACCTTCGGCCACCAGTAATTGATGCCAATAGTCATTGGCACCCATCCAACTATTGGATACATTTTGAGAACCCGGGCCGCTATATTGATACATCAACAACGGGTATTTTTTTGATGGATCGAAATCGAGTGGCTTCAACATATACATATTAAGCTCGTTCCCGTTGATGGCAAGGGTGCTGAACGCCTTCGGGGCGATTTCATACGCTTTTAATTTTTCCAAAAGCTTTTGATTATCCTTGATATCCTTCACCTTTTTTCCGTTAATGGCTTGATGCAAGGTATATGCCGGAGGTGTTTCGGCATTCGAAAATGTATTTATGAAATAGGTAAAGTCTGCACTGAACGCCGCATTATTGCTGCCGTTGGCGACTGCCAACGCCTTTTTATTCTTCCCGCTACTGTCTATGTTATAAACACCCCGATTGATCGAACCGTTTTCGGTGGATTGGTAGTAGATCTTATCCTCGTTTTGGTCGTAGCCATAATAATCGGTGACCTCCCACTCCCCTTTCGTGACTTGATCCATGAGTTTCCCCTTTTCGCTATATAGGTAGATATGGTTCCAACCGCTTTGCTCGCTGGTCCAAATAAAACTGTCATCGGCCAAGAAGGTTAGGTTATCGTCGATATCCACATACGCGCTGTCCTTTTCCTCCAACAAAACCGAAACCTCCCCTTTTTTGGTGTCAATGGTGTGCAGCACCAAATGGTTCTGGTTTCTGTTCATGGTTTGCACGCTCAACATATCCTTATGGTTTTTCCATTGTAAACGAGGTATGTAATACGCATCTTTCAAATCAATTTTAGAAATTTTATTGCTGGCAACATCCAAAACGTGCACCGTTACCAATGAATTGTTTTCACCAGCTTTTGGATATTTGAACACATTGGGTTTTTGGTACAGGCCGGTGCCATAGATATCCATCGAAAATTCAGGTACGTCGGTTTCATCGAAACGAAGAAAGGCAATTTTAGACCCATCGGCGTTCCACTCAAACGCCCGTACAAAAGAGAACTCTTCCTCATATACCCAGTCCGTAACTCCATTGATGATCGAGTTCCTTACCCCGTCTACCGTAACCTGTTTCGTTTCTTTCGATTCTAGATCGAACACATACAAGTTGTTTTCAAGTACATAGGCCACCTTTTTACCGTCGGGCGAAAGCAAGGGCTCTTGAATTTTACGTTTGCTAATGTTGATCAGGTTTTTTGAATCGATGTCGTACACATAAAAAATACCAAGCGTGGAGCGTCTGAATATAGACTCCACCTCCGTGGACAATAAAATTCGTTTTTCATCGGCACTAAAGCTGTAGTTTGAAAAACTAGGCACCCCTTTTAGACTGGTCGAGGACAAGATGGTACCCACCTTCTTGAGTGTTTTATAATCGTAGCGATCTATGGAGGAGATTTGATCTTGAACGTTGTAATTGAGTACGGTATATTGCTCACCGTTCTTTAACGATTGTAGCGCATCCAATCCCTCGGTTCTAAACGCACCTTGATAAATTTCCTCGATAGCCACTTGTTTTCCTTGTGCCCAAACAAGTGATTCCATCGCAACCAGAAAGAAGAGTAAAAGCTTTAATTTTCGCATAAAAAGTACCATTTTGGTTCATCTTTCAAGTTTACCACTATTTCGCTTAAAAATCCCCTTTTGAAGTAAAAAAGAGGCCGCTTTTAACGCACTATTTCCATAAATAAATTCCTGACAATATGCTTATATTTACTAGATAATCGAGATTTGACATTCCGACGCCTGCCTGCCGGACAAGTAGGCTTGCGTCGAAATAAAATATGAATTTCCGTTGAATGCCTCGGGCTTACCCCGAGATAGTTTACTGTTCACAAACCGTAAGCTTTTAAAAGTAGTTCAACCCTTAGCAGAAGCAATAACTAAATGATTGAACCAATACGTGGGTTTTCCAAACTTAGTAAAGAAGAAAAAATAGAC
>JBARCC010000548.1:0-2536 GCA_049793635.1 Maribacter sp.
CCTAAGCCATTGAAGTAGTTCCCCTCTTTTTTACCTTCAGCGCACGAACATAAAGCAAGCACGGAAATTAAAGAGAAGGCCATTTTTAAATGAGGAAGCGAAGTCATAAAAAACAAAGTATTGAAAACTACACTAAATACACAATGTACTACGTAATGCGGGCATCAATTATAAGC
The DNA here is from genome assembly GCA_049793635.1 of Maribacter sp. Classification (GTDB taxonomy): domain Bacteria; phylum Bacteroidota; class Bacteroidia; order Flavobacteriales; family Flavobacteriaceae; genus Maribacter. Next base: position 177 of record JBARCC010000548.1, read on the forward strand.
CTGAAGTATCTGTTAAGAGTTCGCTATCTAGCTAAAAATCAAAAAGCCAAAGAAAAAATAGGGGCAAAGCGTTATTCACCGGCCTGCCATACATTATTCTCAAGGTTGATATCGGCCATGAGTTGAGAAGGGTCAATGACCACCGCTTTTATGGCCGATAAAGGTTTGTTAATGATAAAGTCATAGGACGGATACGCCCAAGGCCAGTCTTCCAATACCTTGCGCTCAATTCCTTCATATGGGTTGTCTTTTTCGCCGCGCATCATCCGTAGGGGCGCATAGAAGGTTTCTCGCGTATCGTCATTATATACTACTAGAATATCCATAGGCATTGGCATCAGTCCGATACGTTCTAGCGTAACTTTCGTAGCACCATCCGAAGCAATGACCTCTTTAATTCCGTAATCAATAGTATTGGTGGTTTGGGTCCAATCGGTCAAGTACCAATCCAGTTCCATGCCCGATACTTTTTCTGCGGTGCGTTTGATATCGTTGGGTACGGGGTGTTTGAACTTGAAATCGGCATAGTACTTTCGAATCGTTTCCATGAGCTTGTCCTGGCCGATGACGTACCCCAATTGCGACAAGAAGATGGAACCTTTGCTGTACGCGGAAACGCCATAGGCAAAATTCAGGGCATAACGGTCGGCATGCGTGGCTTGTGGCTGTTCTTTTCCGGAAAGCGCCAAGTTTCTGTAGCCTTTATAGGTATTCTCGAAAGGATTGTCCTTTGGCTCCCCCATGATCTGGTTCATGCACAAGGTAGAGATGAAGGAAGTGAAGCCCTCATCCATCCATTCGTGTTTCGCCTCATTGGTCGCCAAGATGTGCTGAAACCAAGAATGTGCCATTTCATGCGCCATGACACCCACCAAACTCCCAAATTTACGGTCTCCTGTAATCAACGTCGCCATGGCATACTCCATACCGCCATCGCCACCTTGAATAACCGAGTACTGCTCATACGGATAGGGACCTACATTTTTATTGAAAAAATCCATGGCCTCAACGGTCTTGGGCTGAAGGTTTTTCCAATTTTCTAAAATTTTAGGGTCGTTCTTATACAAGAAATGCAAGACCGGACCATTGGGCACTTGTTGGGTGTCGTGGATATAATCTGGGTCTGCGGCCCACATAAAATCATGCACCATCGGCGCCTTGAAATGCCAGGTCAAGGTTTTTGCTTTTTGCTTTTTCATTTTGGTCCCGGGGGTTTCATATCCGTGACCGATCTCATCCCCATTTTGTAGATATCCGGTACCCCCGACAACGTAATTCTTGTCTAAGGTCAAGCGTACGTCAAAATCTCCCCAAACACCATGAAATTCACGTGCTATGTAAGGGTCGGCATGCCATCCTTCAAAATCATATTCCGCCATTTTTGGATACCATTGGCTCATGGACAGGGCAACATTTTCTTCGCTGTTCCTGCCAGAACGCCTAATCTGTAATGGGACCTGACCTTTAAAGGACATGTCAAACGTACTTTTACCACCGGATGGGATGGGAGACGCCAATGTGACGACCAATACCGTACCCTCTTCTTCAAAAGACACTGTTTTTCCGTCTTGCAACAAAGAAGTAGCATGTAAATAGCCTATTTCGCTATCGGATAGTGTAGCGATCCTACTTTTCTTCTCCTTGGTAATCATCCTATCATCGGGGTCCGCAATGGTCTGCAAGCGAACATCCATCTCGCTACCGGGCTGAAAAGCGTTGAAATAGAGGTGAAAGTACACCCTGTCCAAGGCATCGGGGGAATTATTGGTATACACCAGCTTTTGGGTACCCGTATATTGAAAATTTTCGACGTTCATGTCTACATCCATCGTGTAATCGACATGCTGTTGCCAGTAACTAGAGGTGTTCTGGGCCATCAATCCAAAAGAGAAAAATAGCGAAAGAAAGGTAAGAATAGAGTTGATCATGCGGTTCATATACAATTATAATTGAAGTTGTCCTGCGGCTACTTGGCTTGCCATGACCAGTGCATTATACGCATTGGCGATCTTACCGGAGGTTGAAATAGCATCCAAAGAGGCGCTTTTTGCATTATCGCCCCCAAGAATGACCTTTGCTTTTATGGGCAAACCAGAACGTAGAATTATGGTTTTAACCTGAGCTGCGGTCAAGGTCGGGTATTGTGACATCACCAGAGCCGCCACTCCTGCAACGGCGGGAGCCGCCATGGAGGTACCCGGGGAATATTCGTATTCGTTATTCGGGAACGTAGAATAAATATCGGTACCGGGCGCAAAAACATCGACGTTTATTTTACCGTAGTTGGAATAGGAAGCGACCAGTTCAGAACCGTACTTGGCGTTAAGGGCACCTACGGTAATCACGTTATCGGCAAATTC
>JBARCC010000549.1:0-2603 GCA_049793635.1 Maribacter sp.
AATTTTAAACCGTTTGGCCGTAGGTCGGTAAAACGAAACCATCAGTAAGTGAAGATTGACCGTTAGGGTATTCATGACCGAAACTTCCTCGTTCTTTGCGCCCACCACTTTTGCCAAAGGTGCCGCAAGGCGCTCATGGTAATCCCACCATGGTCTTTCGGCATAAAAATGACCTTCTACCGCCATATCGGCCCAGTCTCTCATGACCTCATCTACGTACTCCTTGGTTCGCTTTGGTTGCAGGCCCAAGGAATTACCTGTGAAGTAGATTACCTCTTTTCCGTTGACCTTCGGAAACAAAAATTGGTCCCTGTAGGCACTTAACTTGTCCTTCGCATCCAAAGATTGGGCAAACTCCAACGTATTCTTAAATTGCATCGCTATTTTTTTATAAAAGTAATCATAAGCCGCCGAAAGAAAGAAGCACTTCTTAAAATTGAACGTTTACCCATTGGACCGCATTCGCATTTCTACAATATGCTTTTTAAAACCCACCTTCTCGTAAGCGCGTATCGCCGACTCGTTCTCGTCATATACCGTAAGCCTTATCTCAGACAGACCCTGCTCCACGGCCCATTGTTGCAAACTGCCGATAATACGCCCATTAATTCCTCTTCCCCTGTAAGATGCATCCGTATACATAAAACCCAAGTAGGCATAATGTTCATGGTCCAAATAATGACGGGCCGGTTTCTCTAGGGCGTATCCAGAAGCAATGATACGTGTAGCGTCGCACGCCACCAATACCAACGCCCGGGGATTTTTCATGAGTCCCTTTAAATCATAATAGTACACCTCTTCATTTTTAATGGTAGGGTCGAAGGGTCTTTCGGCAAGAATCACTTCCTGTTCAAACCTTAAAAGCTGGGGCAAATCATCGGTAGTTGCTTCCCTGATCTGTATATTCTCTGTCATCGATCGGTATTTGAAAGCCTTAAAATAGTGCTTAATACCTTATTTTTACCAAAAAAAAACATGCATTTTATATCACCGATATTGGAAGCATATTTAGCCGATAATTCTCAAGCGGAACCTAAATTGTTGCAGGAGTTGACTCGGGAAACCCATTTAAAAGTGATTCAACCGCGGATGCTAACGGGGCATTTTCAAGGACGGGTTCTCAGCTTACTTTCCAAAATTATGAATCCTACGTACATTCTTGAGATCGGAACCTTTACAGGATACTCCGCTCTGTGCTTAGCCGAAGGCCTGCGGACAAATGGGGAGCTACATACCATCGATGTAAATGCAGAATTGGAACCCATGCAACGCTCTTATTTCGACAGACATCAAAATGGCCACCAAATCATACAGCATATCGGAAATGCCCTAGATATAATTCCCACCCTAGATATCACGTTCGACCTTATTTTTATAGATGCGGAAAAAAAACACTACGACCTGTACCTCGAAAAGGTCTTACCAAAAACAAAATCAGGTACGGTCATCCTTTCCGACAATGTACTATGGTCGGGCAAGGTAGTGGAACCCTTGGACCCCAAAGACAAAGCCACGAAAGTACTTTTGGAGTATAATAAAAAACTAAGCGAACATCCTCAATTGGAAACCGTTCTATTGCCTATACGTGACGGCCTGACCTTAAGTAGGGTGAAATGAGCACTTGGTATAATTTGTAAAACAATACGGCAGAACCCATACCCACCAGCGCCCCTACCAAGATATCTATCGGAAAATGAACCCCTACGTAAATTCGGCTCATCACGAACAGTAAGGGCCAGATATAAAATAAATAGACCCATTTAAAATGGCGTCTTAAAAATAAAACAACGAAAGTGGTCACTGAAAATGAGGAGGATGCATGCCCCGAAAAAAAACTATACCCCGTAGGACTCCGTAGGATACGGATCAGCGTATTCATTTGCTCGTTATTATTCGGCCGTAGCCTACCAACGACCTCTTTTGTCAAATCGGTCAAGGTGGCGACGAAAAATACCATGACGAACAAGGTCGTTACGATAAACAACGCATCACGCTTGGGAAACTTCACGAAGAATAACGCTAAGAACAATACAAACAGGGGTATCCAAGGAGGAAACTTAGTCACGGTCGACCAGAAAAAATCATACTGTTCGATGCCGAGGCTATTCAAATAGATAAATGCCTCACGATCCCATTCTAGAATGCTTTCCAACATAGACGAAGACTACTTTCTCTTGATGCTACCGGTTACATCGCTAATATTCTTGCCCACATCGCTGATCTGTTTTTTGACATCGTTGCCAAGACCGGAACTGATGTCTTTTTTCAAATCATCGATGTCTTTTTTAATATCGGTCACGAAGCTGGTATCGATGCCCTGCTTATCGGCACTTTTTTTAATCTCTTGTTTAATATCTTCCGTTGCATCCTTTAATTGGCGCATTCCCTTGCCCAATCCCTTAGCGATACCCGGAATTTTATCGGCCCCAAAAACCATCACCACGATGAACATGATGAAGAAAATTTCCGCCCCGCTAATAAATAATAAATACGTCGCAATCATACTACAAATATAAACAAGTTTAGTATCCAAACTAAAAAAAGCCCCGCAGTTGTGCGAGGCTTTTATCTAGATGCTTTACCGTTGTTACTCGCCCTTTATT
>JBARCC010000550.1:0-1917 GCA_049793635.1 Maribacter sp.
GAATACGATAATTTTTGATTTTCGATTATTTCGTGCTACGTGTAAGCCCCCTTTGCCTTCGGCATTTCCCCCAAAGGGGAAACAGGTACATTCTAAGTTTTTTTGATTTGAGATTTGTGATTTGTGATTTTGGAACTTGAAGTTCAATTTTATTTCGTGCTACGTGTAAGCCACCATTGTCCTTCGGACATTTCCCCCAAAGGGGAAACAAGCACATTCCAAGTTTTTAGTTTTGGAAACATTAGTGTCCGACTAAAGTACGATTTTGCTAAATACCGTTCCTTAGCACCAATAAAATCGTTTAGTTTTTGATTTCATTCAATAGCATGGGTGGTATTAGAAAAAGCTAAGTTGTTCGTCTGGCGGTTTGGTGGTAAGTTCCTGCCACTCTTTATCTGGATTTTCCAAGAACTTGAATAGGTCTATGTAGGTCATTAAATGGAAGCGAACCATTGATACCATGTTGGAATATGCCCATCTGCGCTTTGTTTTTCGTTGTACGACCAGCATCAACAACTGTATTATCAGCCCGCACCATATCTGGATCTCTATGGCATTTTGGTTGTCCCCCAGAAAGTATTTTAGCGGGAAGTTCTGCTTGAGTCTTTTGAACATGCTCTCTATTTGCCACCTATGTTTGTATATGGCGGCAATCTTGTCCGGACTTATCAAAAAGTTGTTCGAGATGAACTCATAGACCTTATTGTTGTCCGCGTCCCAGTAGGCAACCCTTCTCAACTCCACGTTCTTTTTGTTTTTCATGACGCTGATACGTTCGTCCCTCAATATGGCGTCACTTGTCGTGTTGGACAGGTCGAACTCCTCAATGTTCGTATATCGGGCATTATCCTTTTGTCTGGTAACAAAATAGATGTCATTGTCGATCCACTCCGCAAATTGCGAATAGTCGTTATATGCCTTGTCAAAAACTACAAAAGAGCCCCTTTCCAGGTTCAGGTCCTTCAAAAAGGTATGGTCGTGAGTTGCCGCACTGGTAAAACGGACAAGGCAGGGAACATCTTCCAGGGCATTGATCATCGTGTGCATCTTGATACCACCTTTTCTTTTACCGTTGATCGGATTGCGACCAACCCCCTTTAAGATATCACTGAAGAGGCTAATAGTGCTGGAGTCAACGATCTTAAGATGTTTTACTGGTAGGGACAAAGGACTGCTGTCCGATAAAAATTCACGATAATGATCAAAGAGGCCATAATAGATACTGGCAAATACCTCGCTACTACGTTTTTTATTGGCGTCGGAGAGTGTGCTGCGCTTTGGGAAGAACCTAAGGTTTAAATGGCCTATGCGTCCCTCGCAGGCAAGCAATATGGTAGAGAGTTCACGCAGCGAGCTTACTCCACCAAGTGTCCCGTAAAGCATGGTTGCCAAATGGTCGTAGGTCTTGAATCGTTTATAATACCTATCGCTGTCATGCTTTTTTGATGATCGGCTGATAACTGAGGACGGAATCAGCTTTAAGAGCTGTTTGATGATCGGCTGTCCGCTAAAATTTTTACTTTTGTTCATATCGAAGTTTTGTGGAAAAAATCAAGATATAAATAAAGCGGGAAATCTGTTCAAGAAATCCCGCTTTTAAAAATGTTTAATCGGACACTAATGATAATCATGCAAAAAATCTTTAAGCTCTAGGATGACTCCATTTATATTGGTTTGCACTTGATTGTTTGTAAAACGAATGAAGGTAACACCCAGCTCTTCGATTCTGCCCTGTCTTCTAGCATCTTCCATAAAATTATTATCGTGTGAAGTTCCATCGATTTCAATAGCTATTCCAAATTCTTTGATGTAGAAATCCACCACATAATCGAGAATGGGCATTTGACGCCTTACAACCGTTCCTAATTTTGAGTTCTTCACTTCTTCCCAGAAGATTTTTTCGGTTCTAGTCATTGC
>JBARCC010000551.1:0-2801 GCA_049793635.1 Maribacter sp.
ATAGTCGCCTACATTCAGTAAATTTCCCGACGCTTCAAAGGTAGAACCGTATGTTGCGTCTATAGCTTTCATGAACTCATTGGCCAAAAGGGCATAACCTCTTGCGGTAGGATGAATACCATCCAAAGAAAAAGCACTACCGGTCACTAAACTAGAGGTAAGGGTAAATTGTCCACTTGTAATACCCCCGTTCGCCAATTGGTTCAACAATGCATTTGCATCTACAAATGCCAAGCCTGCCTGATTGGCAGCAGCTTCGATAATTTGATTAAAAGCAGCCGTAGCTGTGGCGATTTCTTCCTGCTCGCTAGGTAGCAACACCCATTTATCGGCCAGTGGAATAGCTACCCCATTCACTGACAACGGATTCCCTTCGACCGCAAGCGTACCAATAAAGCTGGCAGCGGGAAGCACTAACAAATCCTCCGCCGTTGCTTGTCGTATTCTTGGCAGGGCTGCGAACGCAGGATTAATCGCTCCTAAATCTGTGAGTGTTTCGTCTTCGATGACCACGGCATTATTAGACCCGGCCGTAAAGTTAATCGTTCTAGCATCTACTTCCTCTTGTGTGAATAATCCAGTTCCGGCCAAAGCACCTAAAGCTGCCTGTAAGCCTCCATTGTAAGCAGCGTATGCACCATTTACGGCAGCAGCGGTTGCAGCATCTAAAGGAACGGGATTGTAAGGTACAGTAGTAAAATGAGGTACGTCGGTAACATTCGGAATATTGGCCACTACACCCTGGCGACCTCCAGCCGTCAAGGCGGCGATCAACGCACCATAGGTGCCGTCAAAACCAACTCCGGGCATACCTGAAACTGGGGTAATAGGATTCGTACCGTCGCCACCCGTAGTCGCATAGCCCAAAACATCGTTATTGCCTATCCACAGCGAAAAGAATGTTGGATCCTGGTCTGTTGCGTCTCCCAACATCGTAGCTGAAGGACTGGAGGCCATCCGTATAAAATAAGGATTTGCAAGACCGGCACTTAAATTCCCTAAGTTACCATATCCATCGAACAATAAGTGGAAACTTTTTGCTCCTGGGACTCCCATGTTATTGAAGGGACCCGCAGGGTTATTCAAAGCAATATCCGTTGTAACAGTAACAGGACCAATCACCGATTCTAAAGATACTGGACCAGCACCTCCAAAGACCAACCTAGGGCCTTGTATCCGAGTACCTCCTACCGTGAGACCCCCAAAATTATCATTTGTTAATGGTTGGGTGAAACTTCCGCCGCCTACCAAGCTAAACTTTTGCGATAGCAAATTGGGAAGTGATACACTCTGACTGGCTTGGAACAATGCACCATCTGTAAAACCGGCTGTCAAGGAGTTGCCCAGTGAAACATAATTTGAAAAATCGGCTGAACCAGCGGTTAATTCCACCTGCTGCTCCATGACTATTTCTGGAGTGATGTCAACGTCCTCTGGATCATTACAGGCTGTAAAAGCCATGATTCCAAAAACTATATATAGGTATTTAAAATTTTTCATGTCGAATCGTAAATTGAGATTAAATTAGTTATTGATGGTCCAAGACAAGTAATAGATAGACCCGATCAATCCAGTTCCTACAGCGGTAAAATACTCATCTCCTAGAAGGTTATTGGCACCTGCTTTAAAGGTAGATTTTATACTGGGAACGGCATAGTTGATTTGTGCATCTACGTTATGGAATTCAGGAACTACGCCTTGCGCAAACGTTGCTTCCCAGAAATAATCGTCACTAAATCGGTACGAAACGTTGAATCCGAAATTCTCAAACAACTCCGTATTACCGAATGAAGCCTTGAACTTATGCTCTGGGGTATTGAAGTTCAACTGCAAATCAGGATTCGCGGCACGGTCGAAATCAAGTTTGGTATAGGTATAACTTCCTTCCAAATCATAATTTCCCAATACCTTCATACTCAACCCTAAAGAGGCGCCATAAGAGTTTACATCGGCATCGCTATTGGTATACGTGCTAAATTCTTGTTCATCGCCATTTCTAATAGCATCAACAGAAAGAGTACCATCACCGACCGTTCCATAATACGGGGCTATCACGACCTCTTGGGATATGAAATCCTTATAGCTATTGTAATACGTGCTAAAATCAATCACTAATTTATTCACCTTGCCTCTATATCCAATTTCAAAAGAGGCCACTTGTTCAGGTTTGATAATATCTGGATTTGCCACTTCCAAATCAGCGGCGTTCCCAGTTTCACCGAATGTGTTTACCGAACTTCTTGTATATGAGTTTTCGTAAGCAACCCTTCCTGTTTGTGAAATGGTTGCTGGTTGACCTAAAATTTGGCCAGCAGCAGTTATATTAGCTGGTTGAGCAGTATACCTATCTAGGTTATCTGGTGCAGAACCCACCAAAATAGGGCCCCCTGTATCCAAGCCAATAAAAAGATCCTGTGTCGTGGGATTTCTAAAGCCTGTTTGTGCAGATGCCCTTATATTATGGTTTCTGCTTAAGGTTAACCCAGCAGAAACTCTAGGAGAAAAGAAACCATCAAAAAATTCAGATTTATCGTAACGGACAGACCCGGTTAATTTTACATTTTTTTCACCCGCTAATGGAAGGTTTTTTTGAATCTGGGAATAGATCCCGAATTCGGAGTAATTAATAGGTCCGTCAAGATCCGTATAAATAGTTCCTGAAGAATTCAGTTCATATTCCCTAAACGATCCCCCAACTTGAATTTCCGCAAAATCGATTAGATGGCTAAAATTATAATTGGCATCTGCATGGTAATATTTTGAGGCATCCTGAAATTTTGAGCCAGTAAGCAAATTAGGGT
>JBARCC010000552.1:0-2549 GCA_049793635.1 Maribacter sp.
TCCCCCGAAATAACGACACCTTCACTAATTCAACTCTATTTGTAATTTAAAAAATACTCCCATTAAACATGGTAAAAGCTTAATAATTTGAAATGCACTTTTCTTCCATTTTTGTATACATCGAAAAAGGAGCATAATGTCATCATAAAAAAAATGATGATGTTTTTTACTTCAATCGATGTAGGGGTGTAATCTTAATTATGAGAATTTTAAAAATACTTTTTTTCCATACCCTCATCTAAGCTATTCCTGTTCAAACGATACTGATGAAACTATGACAAAACTGCCAATACAGGGCAACATTTCACTGGCCCTTTCAAATTGAGGAGGTTTTGTGGTAGAGAATATAGTGGCTACCGTATCAAAACCCTACGGGTTGGGTAATACGAGCGTTATAACTATTACCGGTACTGCAGGAGGTAGTGGCGAACTAAGAATAACCCTGGTTGACGATGACAGCTCTTTCAAAGCTTTTGCAGAAGACCATTCAATACCTGTTGGTGCAATGTCCGAATCTATTTACGCTACTATAGAATTTGAAAGCAATAATTTTAATCTTACCGGAGCTGCTGGAACGGTTGAAATTAATCGGAATACAGAGACTAAAAGTAAAAAATATATACAACTCGATGCCACCTTCTCTGCCTGAGCAGGGTCAAATACCATGACTTCTTTAATTTCAACCTTAATCCTCACCTGTACAGGATGTTAACACCTATGATGGTGTAACACAGAAATCTTTAAAAATTTGGAATATTCGCATCTGCTAAAACCTACTTGTTCTAAAAACTAGTATTTAACTGGTTCTTAAATCCAACCTCTAGTGGACAAAACGATTTAAATAGGATTTTAAATAAAAAACAAATGCGGCTTTAAACGCCCTCATTCCTCAATTTTTTAAAATATACCTTTGCTGCTGCGTTCACCTTAGGTGCCAACAAAAGTACGGCAATCATATTGGGAATCACCATTAAGGCATACGACAAATCGATCAAATTCTTTACGAGCTCTAAGGACGCCACTGCCGCAAAAACAATCATAATGACAAAATACCAGTTGTAGAACTTTCCGATTTTAGCATTGGTTAAAAATGATAGACACTTTACTCCGTAATACGAATAGGTGAATAAGGTAGATAAGGCAAAGGCTGTAACGATGACCATCAGCAAAATGTCTCCCCAACCAAAAAGGGTTTTCTCAAAGGCGGATAAAGTCATCACTATTCCGCTCCCGTCCTCTAGATAGGCACCGCTTAAAATAATGACGATGGCCGTAAAGGTACAGACCAAAATGGTATCGATAAATGGCCCCAACATCGCTACCAACCCTTCGCGTATGGGCTCGTCGTTTTTTGATTGTCCGTGGTACATTGGTGCGCTTCCCAGACCTGCTTCATTGGAGAACATGGCCCTGCGGACACCGATAATGACCAAACCCCAGAACCCACCTGTAGCCAATGACTTAAAGTTCCATGCCTCGGTAATGATCATTTTTAAGGAGGGAAGTATTTGACTAGAGTTCATCACCATGACCAAAATGACCGCTATCAAATACACCGCCACCATAAACGGAACAATTGCGGAAGCCACCTTAGCAATTTTCGTCAACCCGCCGAAAATCACAAAAGAGGTAACAATGGCCAGCACAACGCCTACGGTCCATTTCCAATTCATATCGCTCATTTCGAAAAGCGTATTCGAAGGTTCAACTACGCTCATAAAGGTTTCGGTAAACTGATTGGCCGTAAAAACCCCTAAAAAGCCAAAAAGCCCACACACTGCGAAGAATAGCGCTAGTGGACGGGCCCTTTCCCCCAAGCCTTTGGTAATATAGAACATCGGGCCACCTTGTAGTTTTCCATCAGAATCTACCCCTCTATACATTATGGAGAGGCTACAGGAATAAAATTTGATACACATGCCGATCAGGGCGGTCATCCAAATCCAAAAAACCACCCCAGGCCCACCATCGTGTATGGCGATGGCTACACCTGAAATATTACCAAGCCCTACGGTCGCAGCAACTGCAGCCGAGAGTGCTTGAAAGGAGCTTACATCTCCCTTGGCATTTTTATCGTCGTACTTTCCGGCAGTGATGGCGATTGCATGGCCGAAAAATCGATACGGCATCAATTTTGAATAGAACACCAAAAAAATACCACCGCCTATCAATAATAAAAACATAGGCCATTCCGTGTATGGGAGCGCCTTGGCGATGTACGTGTTTATTGTCTCCATAATATCTGAAAATCCGAAGTTATGGAATTAATGTTTTTTACCACCCACTACGTTTGAAAAGATTATTGAGATATGTTTTGAAAATTTGGGAAAATGATTGTATATTTGTCGCCCGTTACAAATAGTAGCGCCCATCTTGTCGGCGTAATGACCCGAAGTTGTAAAACAAGAAAGATGAAACCCATATCGCGGGGTAGAGCAGTAGGTAGCTCGTCGGGCTCATAACCCGAAGGTCGCTGGTTCGAGTCCAGTCCCCGCTACTAGACAACCCATTGATTAACAGCTTTTTAAAACTGTTGTCAATGGGTTCTT
>JBARCC010000553.1:0-2241 GCA_049793635.1 Maribacter sp.
GTAGTCGACTATGGTTTGGTTACCTTTATTAAAGAAGGTGTTGAGTTGCGAAAAGAGGTTATAAAATGTATATATTGAGTAGAATATAAAGCTATAGTCAGTCGTAAAAGTAGTAATTTTATAAAATGGAGTTAAAGATACCGCCTGTAGTGGTTTTTTTATTTTTTGGATTTGTAATGACCTTGGTGGCTAAATACTTACCCTTTGGTTCCTTTGATTTTTTTGGGAGTACGTACCTTTTTAGGGGATTGATAGGGCTTGCGGTTATTGTTTCTGTAGTGGCACTGTTTCAGTTTTATAAGTCCAAAACCACGATTGACCCCAGTAAACCTTTAGAAACCTCGCATTTAGTGACGAACGGGGTATATACATTTTCGCGTAACCCTATGTATTTGGCGATGCTTCTTTTGTTGTTGGCGGCGGGAGTCGTCTTGGGGAATGCTTTTAATACTTTGGTAGCCGCCGGTTTTGTGGCATACATGAACCGTTTTCAAATTATTCCCGAGGAACGCGTTCTACTTCAAAAATTTGGCAAGGCATATAAGGAATATTGCACATTGACCAGACGTTGGTTTTAAGCATGGCTTGATATCATCGAAATGATTAATATTTCAATATATTATTTAATTAGCTTATAATTTAGTATATTAGCGTTTTAATTAATACGTATGATAGCTATCATTACAGGGGACATCATTAACTCGGAAAACTATCCTTCATTTCAATGGATCGATGATTTAAAAGTTTATTTTTCGCAGTTCGGTGCATCACCCATGCAATGGGAAATCTATAGGGGTGACGAATTTCAGTTGAAGGTTACCCGTAAAAATGCCCTATTCACGGCAATCCGTATTAAAGCTATGTTGAAAAGCATAAAGGGATTGGATGTAAGGATGAGCATTGGAATAGGTTTGGAAACCTATGTAGGTAGCGGGGTAACGGAATCTAACGGCCCGGCATACCAAAGGTCTGGCCGTAACTTTGAATCCTTAAAGGAAAGCAAGGTAAATCTAAGTATTGCTACGGGAAGTGTTGAACATGATCGTACATTAAACCTGATATTACAGCTGGCTTTGGATTTTATGGATGATTGGAGCGTAGTCTCCGCAGAAATTGTAGCCTTGGCGTTAGATCACCCAAACGACTCACAAAAAGAAATCGCAAAAAAACTGGGCATAAAACAATCTGCGGTCAGCCAACGTTTAAAACGCGCTCGGTTAGATTTGGTTTTGGAGATTTTAGACTATTATGATGCGCTAATTACAGAACCTTAGGATGCTACTATTCATAAAAATACTCTTGGCACATTTAATTGGCGATTTTATGGTGCAACCTCTTAAATGGGTGGTGCACAAACAGGCCAATAAAATAACGTCCAAGTACCTCTACATCCATATACTGGTTCATTTTCTATTGTACATGCTACTTTTATGGGATTTGTCTTTATGGAAAATTGCGTTCATTATCACCATCGGTCATCTCCTCATAGATGTACTCAAATTATATACCGACCGTCTTTTTAAGAATAAGGCTATTCCGTTTCTACTGGACCAAGGCCTACATCTTCTGATCATCTATGTCTGTGTGTTCTATGTAGGATTATATGAACACACGCTTGCGCTTTTTGAAAGGCTAGATTGGTACTTGGTCACCGCCGTGGTTTTTGTAACCTATCCGACAGCTATTATCATGGGGAAAATATTGGAACCTATGTCGGATCAAATAGAAACGGACCATAAGTCGCTACCCAATGCGGGCAAGTATATCGGAATTATAGAACGTTTGTTCGTTTTGATCTTCATCATTATCGGACGATGGGAAGTTATCGGCCTATTGATCGCTGCAAAATCGGTCTTTCGTTTCAACGACCTTAAGGAACGGAACAATAGAAAACTTACCGAATACATTTTAATCGGTACATTGGTGAGTTTTGGGTTGGCTATCTTGACCGGCCTTTTATATATCTCTTAAAATGTAAAAAAAGACAAAGACAATGCACGGTAATTTGACCATTCTAAACGCTTTTTGTTTAATTTAAGGGATAAGCGTAATCGTGATGAATTAAATTTTTACTTTTGCGCTTTATGTTTTTAATCAAAATCCGTCTACAATTTATAAATCGATGACCACTGAAGTAAGTAGAAAATTTGTTTTTGATTTTGATAGCACATTAACTCGCGTCGAGGCACTGGATGTACTTGCGGAAATGACCCTTAAAGGAAATTCGAACAAGGACGAGAT
>JBARCC010000554.1:0-2625 GCA_049793635.1 Maribacter sp.
GTTCTATAATAGATGACCTTCGATTCTTATGGCAAAGTAAAGGTTATAATTTTTCTTCAATCGAAAATGATATGGACAATTTGGACGAATTCGAACTATCAGTATTGAATGAATCCGATGCTTTTAAACCTAAAGATGGCCAGCCAAGAATTCACTACTGGTTTTCAATAGCAAAAAAGGGTCATATGGGTTTTCTTGAGCATATGATCGATAGTTCATATTTGGAAATCGATTTAAACGAAAAATCCAAGGACAATAATACCCTTCTTGCAACTATGTTTGAAAATAAAGCTATTGAGGATAAAATGTGGCTTTTAAGAAGACTTATCCGAAAAGGGTATACACTAAAGAAAGGGGACGAAACAATATTGGCCCAAATCGAAACAGATCCTATTGAATACGAATCGACATTAATAATTTTTCGTTTGGCAAATGAGCTTAATAATAGTTACATGATTGGTGAACTTTTCGAACACAAACCTCTTATATGCATAATTGAAAGCGCAAAAAGAGATAAGGTTATCGGCTACAGATATCAAAAAAATCAATGGATAGCCTTCGCAAACAATGCCATACATAGTTATACCGACTATTGGAGCTACATCGAAAAAGCCTTTAAGAACTATGGTATTTGGGAAAAATTGATGCTTTTAGACAAAAAGAAAACCTTTCAAAAAAAGTTGGCAAAGTTCCATGCTACGAGTCCAAACCAGAAAGTTGATTGCATACCCTTGCTAAATGCTTTATATCCTGAATTGAAAAAGGAAGAATCCGAATGGTAATTAGAATTTGCCCAATAGCTTTATCTCACACGTTCATATTCAGTGAATTCATAGATAGTCCCATCAGGTTCTACCATTCCCGATTCCTTTCGAATTCGCAATCGTTGACCCGTCAATAGGACCACAATAAATGGTTTGCTAACCTCAGAATTAAAGTGGCTTAGTTTTCCTGATTCCTCAAAAGTCCAAGTACCAATTTCTATAAATGACTGGGCTATCTGGCTATGACATGCAACTTCTCCGATTCCCCAGAAATAGGAGTTCTCTTCTTGTTGGAATGCCTTTACATATCGTATCATATCGTCTTTTTGGCAACTTTCGATTTGAGCGAATAAATCTTCGGTAGGCTCTAAAATTCCCAACGAATCATTAGGTTGCCCTCTAAATTCTGCAATCCTTTTCCAATCCCCTGCTAGATTATCTTCAGTAAATAACAGATTAACCTGTTGTGAACTTTGGTCATCGTCGTTACATGCCATGATAACCAACAATGAAAGTGACAATATGTAAATTGTTTGTTTTAGCATAACTTAACTAATATAAAGTTACTTTTTATCATAACATTCAACATATCTATCTTTAGCATTTTTTCTCCAATTGCAAATAGCGATTGTTCGATGAGTTCAAAAGTTATTTTAAATGGTCGTCCGCTAATTATTTTTAAGTTGGCAATTGAGATTCTTACTTTGGAATTTAGATCTGTTAGGGTTCTTAAAGCCAAAAAGGTCCATCTGATTAGCGATGTTGCCTTTACGTTTCCCTGCGTTTTCCCATAATTTCCAGTATTTTAATACGGTAAACAATAGGAATGCCCCTGGAGTATAATTTACTTGAAAATTCGTTGATGAACTCGACTTCTTTATGTTCTTTTCGTTTTATAATACTTTTAATGCCTTCTGTAAATAGGTGTAACTTTTGTTTGGCAATGGTGCCTTCAAGTTCTTCGAATGTGCCGTGCACCATAACCGACTCCCAATTAAACATAGATTGCATTTCTTCGACCTGTACGGTAACCGAGTTGTTTTTTCGCATCGCATCGATTTTATGGCCTTCCGATGTATAGCTAATAATTGTATTGTCCGCATGATCAAAATAATAGGTAATAGGAATCAAATAGGATTTTCCTTGCCATAGATAGGCCAAGTGGCCCAGGTAATTGTTTCTGAGGACATTCGCACTTGCGCTAATTGTTAAATCTGTCATAGTCATTTTTTTTAAAATTACTGATCTTTTAATATGAGTTGTACGATGTGTAGGTTTCGCTTGTATTCCGCCATCGATTATATATTTCCTTTTTTAAGTTGTTGTGCTGCATGGTTTGCGGCTCGCGCCGTAAATGCCATATAGGTAAGGGATGGGTTTACACAGGCTGCGGATGACATAAACGATCCGTCGGTCACATATACATTGGGCACTTCGTGTATTTGGTTGTTTCCGTTGAGTACCGATGTTCTTTTGTCCCTTCCCATACGTGCGGTGCCCATTTCGTGGATTCCAAGGCCTAGGGCCCCGGGGTTGTCAAAAGGTTCCACATCGCGTAGCCCGGCTTTTTCGAGCATTTCGACAGCAGATTCCTTCATGTCCTTCCGCATGGCCCATTCATTCTCCTTGAATTCGGCATCGAAAGTTACCGTAGGTAGCCCCCAACCATCCAACTTATCATAATCCAAGGTCATTCTATTTTCTTCGTACGGAAGCACTTCGCCGAAGCCGCCGAGACCCATGGTCCATCCGCCTGGTTTCAGGATGGCCTCTTTTAGATCTCTCCCGAAAGAGAGTTCGGCGACGGCATCGTCCCAATTGCCTCTTCCGGCACCGCCTTGATAGCCAAAACCCCGCTTAT
>JBARCC010000555.1:0-2343 GCA_049793635.1 Maribacter sp.
GTGCACAGAACATCAATGATGCTCTACGTTACAGTACGGAAAACCTTCAAGGCACGGCTCGTTTTCAAGCCATGGGCGGCGCGTTCGGTGCCCTTGGCGGTGATTTATCCTCATTGAACATTAATCCTGCGGGATCTGCCGTTTTCAATAATAGCCTGATTACCATTTCAGGGTCTACCTATAACATTGACAACGATGTGAGTTATTTCGGTAACCGAATCGGAACACAGGCGAACAACCTTGAATTGAATCAAGTCGGGGGAGCGTTCGTTTTTAAAAATACAAACACCGATTCTGACTGGAAAAAATTCTCCCTAGCGTTCAATTACGACCTTATCAATAATTTCGACAATACCTACGCGGCAGCGGGGAACAGCAATCAAGGTATCGATAATTACTTCTTGGACTTCGCGGCAGGTATTCCCTTTGGCTCTATTCTGCTCCAAGAGGGTGAATTTATCGAAGAAGCGTATTTGGATATAGGAGCAAACCAAGGATTTCGGGAACAGCAAGCCTTTCTGGGCTACTACGGAGGTATCATTAATCCGGAGAATGAAAATGATGACAATACCACGTATGTAAGCAATACGCCCTATACTAGTGTTAACCAAGATTTTTTAAGAAGAACCACCGGTTATAACAGCAAGTTTACCGTGAACATGGCATCGCAATATAAAGAGGATTTATACCTAGGGGCTTCTTTGAATTTTCATAACATCCTGTATACGAGATATGATCAATTTACAGAAGGTGGTTATAATTTAGAACCACAGGTTCAAAATACCATTTTTGATAATTATCTATTGACAGAAGGAAGTGGCTTTTCATTTAGTTTAGGGGCCATAGCCAAGCTGAACGATTTTATAAGGGTAGGAGGTAGCTATCAATCCCCGACCTGGTATCGACTTACCGATGATTTTTCACAACAAATCAATTCTTTCGATGCGGACGAGGAAATAAACTTTATCGATTTTGATGTTATCAATCTCTTTGAAGTCTATCGTGTCAAAACCCCAAGTAAGTTGACAGGTAGTTTAGCCATGGTTTTCGCTAAGGATGGATTGATCAGTCTAGATTACGGCTATCAAGACCTATCCCAAACCGAATTGAGGCCAGCAGGCGATCCTAGCTTTCAGACCGTTAACGATCAAATTTCTTCTGAATTGGGAGCGGTTTCCACGATAAGATTAGGTGGAGAGTATAGAATAAAACAGATAAGCCTAAGGGCAGGATACCGTTTTGAACAAAGTCCGTACGCAAACGGCAACACCATTGGTGACCTCAATGCCATTTCTGCTGGACTAGGATACGATTTTGGAGGAAGTAGATTGGATTTTGGAATTAATCGTTCGACACAAGATATCAACGAGCGCTTTTTCGATGCCGGCATCACGACACCCGCCATAATCAATAGAACCAATACGAATGCAACGTTGAGCTACACGCTTAACTTCTAGTTAGGGGTACTTTAGCTAAAGTCCGACAAGAATCGGGGATTAAAGAGTAGCAATAGTAGATTTGGGGTAGGCGTAATGAACTTTCAAAGGGCCAGCGCCATTAATTTGCTATCCAAATCAAGATTGCTTTGTGACAAGAACTAAGAATATCTTTCCGTCAGGCAAGAACTAAAGGTTTTTGTCTCAAATGTTGTTGTGTTGGATTCTCTGAACGCTCATCCGAGACGGAGCCGTTGGGGAATTATTTAGATTAAAACGCTATAGTTTAAAAAATTTATATCACTAGAACGCTTTCCAAAAAATCAGTTCTCTAAGAGCCTACTCGAAATCTTTTTTTATCTCTTTAAACTAAAATGCGTTTTACGCGTTTTCGCTACGACCACGTCGGCCTCACTTTCCGCATATTCAAAACGGAACCAATAATCCGACGAGGGCATAGGTCGGCCGTTGAATGTACCATCCCAGGCATCTAGCGCCCCTAATTGTTTTAACAGCATGCCATACCTGTCGAACACAAAAACGACAGGGTTGGTCAAGGTTTCGATACCTTTAATGTTCCAATCATCATTGGCCCCATCTCCATTGGGCGTGAAAAATTTAGGATAACCCACTACCAAGAAAGGCAAAGGGTCGGTCGTTCCACATCCGTTTTTATCGTTAATGATTACGGTATTGATTCCTGGAGGCACGTTCCTGAAGACCGTTTCATCTTGAAACATACCTTCATTGATTGCATACTCATAATCTCCATCCCCATCAACGATAATCTCGATTATATTAATATCGGGGTCTATGGAAAGGTTATTATCCAAAATGTCTACCCTATCTAAAATTGGAATACCATAAAAAGTGATCAATACCCCGCTTTCATCCGCTACGGTAGGAG
>JBARCC010000556.1:0-1607 GCA_049793635.1 Maribacter sp.
GAATACGAAAAGCTCACAGAACACGAGGCCATCCATAATCTGGAAGAGGCCATGCACTCCTTTAAAAATGGATTCACCACCATACGCATCCCCCATATCGTGGTCCGTTATTATTTAAAGGAAACTGTACATAATATCATGGGGATTATGGAAGGATTAAAGGCGAACATTAAGATCATCAATTAAAAAATAGCACAATGGGAGCTTCCAAAAAAATATTGAAATACCCGTTAAGAGTGGCTTTGGCAACCCTTGTTTTGGGCATGTTGATGCGTTTGCTACATTGGCCCTATGCACCGGGTATTATATTCACCTCGTTTGCAACGATTCTTATCCTGTACATCGGGCGATTCATTAAAAAAGAGGATAAAAAACCGATCGATCTCATTAAGATGGCCCTAGTGTTGTTTTGGACCACCAATGGCATCATCAGAATTTTAGATTTTCCGTACACCCTATTTTTTCAAGTCGGTACGGCCATCAATTTTATTGCTTGGTTCGTCATGGAGGGTACCTCCTATTTTATGGACAAGGATAGGAGCATTAAAAACAGTCTTACCGAAATCATCTGGAATTTCGTGATGTTGATCGGTGTACTCACCATTATAAGTGGTGGATTGATGCATCTGCTCAGTTGGAATTATTCCATACCTACCTTAACGGTTGGCTTGACCATTGTCACCTGTTATATTTTAAAAGATATTTTTAGTCCTGCCAAAGAAGTAAAGGAAGAATCCACAAATGAAGAAGTACAAGCATAGCAGCATAGCCCCATAATCTTTAATTACCTACTTTTCTAGAATTTCGTAACTTCATACCAAAATCATAGGTTATGAAAAATATAGATCGAAGACAATGGCTAAAAACTGCCGGACTTTCCGGCAGTTTTACTCTTTTGGGAGGGCTGGGTGCTGTAGCGATGGAGCTACCTTCAACACGCTTTTCAAAAGACCTTCATATCGCTAAACTGAACTCCAACGAAAACCCGTTTGGGCCTTCGACCAAGGTACGTGCCGCTATTACCAGGTCATTTGATATTGCCTGCAGATATCCGTCCATTGTTTATAAACCGCTCATCGACCAAATCGCAGAGAAGGAAGGTGTGAGCGCCGACCACATTGTCCTTACCGGTGGCTCTACGGAAGGTCTTAAAGCAGCCGGACTCACCTACGGTAGCAATGGCCAAGAAATTATCGCACCAGACCCTACGTTTCAATCCATGCTTTCTTACGGGGAACATCATGGTGGGTATGTGCACCGGGTTCCCGTAGATGCGAATATGGACCATGACCTTGAAGAAATGGCAGGCCGTATAAACTCTAAAACAGGATTAATATTCATTTGCAATCCCAATAACCCGACAGGCACCCTTATCGAGAAGAATAGGTTGAAGGATTTCTGCAATAGTACCAGCAAAAATGTGATGGTATTTAGTGATGAGGCCTATTATGACTTTATTACCGAAGCGGAGTATCCCTCCATGGTGGAATTGGTAAAAGAAGGTAAAAACGTTATCGTCTCAAAAACCTTTTCCAAAGTCTTTGGAATGGCCGGGATGCGCATTGGATACCTGGTTGCCCGCCCCGATATCGCTGACCGATTGAAAG
>JBARCC010000557.1:0-4338 GCA_049793635.1 Maribacter sp.
AATTAAATCATAAAAGTGCGCTTTTCCTTATGCGGACTTTCCTCATATCTTTTTACACATTCCCAATAAATTTCGACTGCTTTGACAGCATCGCTCCATCCACCGGTATCTACTTTTTTCTCCTCCAAATCTTTGTATACCTGAAAGAAGTGCTCGATCTCTTTCAATCGATGGGGATTTAAATCGCTAATGTCATTATTCTTGCTCCAGATAGGGTCGGAAACCGGTACACAGATAATTTTTTCATCAGGTCCTTTTTCATCGGTCATATGGAACACCCCGATCGGTCTTACTTCCATAACCGTCATCGGATAAGTGGGTTCTGTTCCAAGAACGAGCACATCCAAGGGATCTTGATCTAGCGCCAGGGTTTCAGGAATAAACCCATAATCACCGGGATACATCATCGAGGAGAACAGCATACGATCAAAACGAATTTTATGCAGGGTAAAATCGTATTCATATTTGTTTCTGCTTCCCTTCGGAATTTCTATCAACACATCAAAAGTGAGTTTCTTTTTTGCTGTCATATGTAATTTGTGTTTAGTTTATGGTAATGGCAATGCGCTTCCTGATTAATAATTGTAGAATTTAACTGAATTAAAAGACAAATCCAAACGTTCCGGTGACCCCGAAAGGCCTCGCGTTAGGATTGTCGAGATAATTGCCCCTAAAATTGAAATCCAATCTAAATATTTTGAAAATATTCCCGATTCCGAAAGAGTACTCATAGTATATTTTTTCTGACGGTGCCCTTAGCGGTGTGTTCGCCGTTGCGGGAGCACTGAGCGCCTTATTGGCATCTGACAAATCCCCCCAAACCCCGCGGATGGCCACTATTTCCCTTAAGTTGTATTTTCTCAAAAAAGGAATCCTGGCAAAAAAACGACCATTAAAATTATGCTGTAAATGAACGGAGGCATATGTATCTGTCACGAATTCATAAAAGTCGAGGTTCGGAAACGTTCCGTAATTGGAAAAGAAGGTCTGATTCCCAGGAACCACGCTCAACAGCCCTAAAGGAACTTCTCCGAAGGTTTTACCAAGTTCAACGGTACTCATCAATCTTCCATAGCCACCCAATTGCCATGGCTGGCTATATGAGAACTGAAGCTTGCTATAATCGAAATCACTACCAAGCACTCCTTTGCTCCCCTTTGTAAAGTTAAGTAGTAGGGTGCTGTAGGTGTCGTTCACATCTCGCCGTTCTACCCCGTACCCTATTGTTTTCTTGCCAGGCGTGTACAGTAAAAGTGCATTGAAATCAAACTGCCGTATTTCCGAGGACACCCCGGTCGGGGATTCTGGATCGACATAATCCAAACTAAAATCATTGGGCAAGGCAGAGCTTAAGGTTCTGAACGTACCTCCCACCGAAAATTTGAAATTCGTTACGGGCTCTATCTCAAAATTCAGTGCACTCAAATTAATGTTCGTCAATCGGTTGTTGGCACCTACCGTTAATAAGGAGGATGAAGCGATACTTCTACCCAATACATCATTGGTAGCCGTTAGACTAACGCCCAATTGTTCAATGTCCCTCCGATTACCTCCGGAAAGGATCAATCTACTATTTCTGTCCAACAATAGCTTACCGGCGAGACCATGCTTGAATTTATGATCTTTGAAACCGTAGGCCGTATATCCTTCTATCCGCCAAGGGTCGTTTTGCCCGAAGTACGTCCTGGCCCCAATGCGCACCCGTGCTCCCTCGGCATTGTTATATCCGAAGAAATCATACACAGACCCTAAATCGAGATTCCATTTGTCCATCTCCACATACCCGGATCCCAATATACTTACAAAATTATAGTATGATTTAAATTTAGGGACGGTCTTGAGGGTGTCAAGCAGTTTATAGATTCCCTTTTCGTCTTTATTGAGGGACTCCAGCCGATTGGTTTCCCAAAAATCGTCGTCCTTGATGATTTGGGTTACATCCAACGGGTTTCTATCTTTTCTATATACCTCTCTTGGCCTACGTTTGTCAAAAACGTAGTTATCATACACGGTCGTTCGTTTTCCGTAAAGACCTCTGGACTCTTCCTTTTTGTTCAGGCTGAAATCGCTTAGCATGTAATCACGCTTCAAAAGAAATACCGAATCGTTGACCACCTCAAAATCCTGTTCAATATAAATTTCCTTTACCCAGTTTATATTGGCACTTTTAGTGACCTGAAGATTTATATTTTTAATTGCCCAGGTAGAGTCGTTTACCCAAAAATCACCTTTAAAGGTAAGTTCGTTTTTACGCCGTGGATAGTAGACGATGTTATAACACCATTTATTGTCGATAAATGCACTGTCTCGCAAGGCATAATTATAAGTGTCTATGCCTGTTCTTGACAAGGGACTTGTAAAACTTTTATCAAAAAACTTGAGGTAATTATTGTATACATCGTATTCTTGGTATAGATCCTTTACGAAGGCAATGATGGCCTGGTTATTCTCGAACCCCGAATTTTTGTTCCCCAACACGTCCTCTTTCTCCTCATTCAGTTTATTATCCCCATATATTTTTGAAAAGGTCTCGTTCAAAAAAATAGGCAAATAGGTTTTTCCCGTAATTCTGGAAGTATCCAAATCTTGAAATACGAATTCAAGGCCTTTGAAGATTTTACTTTTAATGAGGGCACTGTCTATGGTATTGAGGTCAAATTCTACCTTTTCGTACTTATCGAAGGCATATTGGTCGAACTGTCTCACCCCGTTCTGACGTTTTTTCGCCCAAATTTTTCTAAGGATGTCGACTGCTGGATTATTTTTCTTGGATTGTTTTCCGGAAATAAGGACTACTTCGTTCAGTTGCTCGGCCGACTCGACCAACTTAATCTTTAAATCATAGGTGACCTTTGAAGTCAATTCAAGTTCATATTCCGTATACCCGATAAAGGATACCACCAAGGTCGTATGGGTACCCTCCGATTCGAGATAAAACCGACCGTCATCGTTGGTAATCGTGCCTTCGGTCGAATTTTTAAAGAATACGTTTGCAAAGGATACGGGCGTACCCTGTTCATCGATAACGATGCCCCCAACTTTGGTCTGGCCCTGTAGCATGAAAAAACATAAGCTGAAAATCGCAAAAAATATACTTTTCATGAACGTTGTTAGTTCTTGGAAATTTAAGGGGCAAACGACCTATCAATAAAAAAGCTTCCCCATACTTGGTCGGAGAAGCTAAGATACTTTTACAAAATTCTTTTTTATTTATACAAAACCTTCTTAACGGCTTTGATAACGTCGTTATGATTCGGCAACCATTCTTCCAACAAGACAGGCGAATAGGGCGCTGGTGTATCGGCAGTATTGATTTTTACGATAGGTGCATCTAAATAATCGAAAGCATGTGCCTGTACATGATACGTGATTTCGGTGGCGACGTTTCCAAAAGGCCACGCTTCCTCGAGTACCACCAACCGATTGGTCTTTTTTACGGATTTCAAAACCGCCTCATAATCCAAGGGTTTTACGGTACGTAAATCAATAATTTCACAACTAATACCTTCTTTCTCCAATTCTTCGGCCGCTTTATCAGCTTCCTTGATTATTTTCCCAAAGGAAACGATGGTCACATCCTTACCCTCCCTACGAATATCGGCAACACCTAATGGAATGGTATAGTCGCCTTCGGGCACCTCTCCCTTATCTCCATACATTTGTTCAGATTCCATAAAAATTACCGGATCATCATCACGGATCGCAGATTTTAAAAGTCCTTTTGCATCCGCTGGGTTCGAGGGTACGACCACTTTAAGCCCGGGACAGTTGGCGAACCAACTCTCAAAAGCCTGGGAATGGGTAGCTCCCAATTGACCCGCAGATCCCGTAGGACCCCTAAATACGATCGGACAAGGAAACTGCCCGCCGGACATCTGTCTGATCTTTGCTGCATTACTTATAATCTGATCGATACCCACCAACGCAAAGTTGAAGGTCATGAACTCAATAATCGGTCTATTCCCCGTCATGGTCGAACCAATACCGATACCTGCAAAACCAAGTTCTGAAATCGGCGTATCGATGATTCTTTTCGGTCCGAATTCATCCAACATACCTTTAGAAGCTTTATAGGCACCATTGTATTCCGCCACCTCTTCACCCATCAAATAGACGGACTCATCCTTTCTCATTTCTTCGGACATGGCCTCGGCTATCGCTTCTCTAAATTGTAGTGTTTTCATTTATGGAAAAAATTATTCTTTGTTAAGTGCTAGAAAGCAAGCAAAAATAGCAAATTTAATGGCAATTAACAGGATGGCCGATTTAAAAAAAGTCATAAAATTTACTATGCATGCATAGTAAATTCCGATTTAATTGGTTATCTTCGTTTTCATT
>JBARCC010000558.1:0-4523 GCA_049793635.1 Maribacter sp.
ATCCAAGACCTCGTAACGCAGGCCTGCATTTTCGATGGATTTCCGCATATCCATGACCGATTGCTTGGAAAAATCGGGCACCTCTACAAATTCACCATGGTTGGTCGTGCTGTTCAACCATCTGAGCACTACAAATACAGTAATCACCAACACCAGTAGCGCCAGCCCAATCTGTATTAAAAATGTTCTACTTCCCAAAAAATTGAAAAAATTCTTCATACGTACCGATTCACCCGGCAAATATAGTAAATGCCCACATACCATGGGGTATCCGTTATTCATATGGTTGGCGGTGGATCACTTCGCCTACGCTCAGTGCAAGGGTTGGCAAGAATTCTTTTTTAACTTTAAATGAATCCTGGGTGATTTCTTTTTTATTTTAAGTCAAAACTTCATCTTTGTCCAACCTTTTTTTAGACTTTACCGATGAAGAAAAATATTGCAATTATTATGGGCGGTTATTCCAGCGAATATAAAATATCGCTGAAAAGTGGTAATGTCGTTTTTGATGCGCTGGATACTGAAAAGTTTAATCTCTACCGTATCCACATTTTTAAGGAAAAATGGGTATATGTTAATGAAGATGAAGAAGAATTTCCGGTCGATAAAAATGATTTTTCCGTTTTCGCTAACGGTAAAAAAGTGAAGTTCGATTGTGTTTTTAATGCCATTCATGGCACCCCGGGCGAAGACGGCCTTTTGCAAGCCTATTTCAAACTGATTGGACTCCCCCATACGTCTTGTGGGTTCTATCAAGCATCATTGACCTTTAATAAGAGAGATTTGCTTAGCGTACTCAAAACATATGGCATCAAGTCCGCACCCTCGTATTATCTAAATTTAGGCGATGCGATCAATGAAACCGAAATCGTGGACAGGGTTAAATTACCATGCTTTGTAAAGGCCAATAAATCGGGAAGTAGCTATGGCATCACCAAGGTGTACAAAAAAGAGGATTTAAAAAGTGCTATTGAAACAGCCTACAAGGAAGATGATGAAATTATTATCGAAGGATTTTTAGAAGGAACCGAAGTTTCTGTAGGCGTTTTGAAGATTGACGGTAAGACTACCGTTTTTCCCGTCACCGAAATTGTCACCGAAAATGATTTTTTCGATTACGAAGCAAAGTACGAGGGCAAGTCGCAAGAAATAACCCCTGCAAGAATAAATGAGGAACAGCTTGAAAACGTTACCGCCGTATCCAAAAAAATATACGATATTCTTAGAATGACCGGTTTCTCGAGGAGCGAATTCATTTTCATTGGCAATGAACCTTATCTTCTGGAGATGAATACGACCCCTGGCCTTACCAGAGAGAGCATTCTGCCGCAACAAGCCAAAGCGGCCGGTTTTGGATTATCGATGCTATTTGAAAATGCTATAAAAGAGGCAATATCGTATTAATGCCTATATTTAAGTATCAAAAACCACTCTATGCGCCGTGCCATTTTTCCGGGTTCTTTTGATCCATTGACCTTGGGCCATCACGATATCATCATGCGCGGTATTACCCTTTTCGATGAACTGATCATTGCCATTGGGAAAAATGCCGATAAAAAATACATGTTCACGTTAGAGCAACGCATGCATTTCATAAAAGAAGCGTTCAAAGAGGAACCCACGATCAGTGTGAAAACCTATCAAGGACTTACGGTCGATTTTTGCAGGAAAGAAGATGCCAATTTTATTTTAAGAGGTTTAAGAAACCCCGCAGATTTTGAGTTTGAAAAGGCCATAGCCCATACCAACAGAAAATTATCGGAAATTGAAACGGTGTTTTTGCTGACCTCTTCCGGTAAATCGTACATCAGTTCATCCATCGTAAGGGATGTCATACGGAATGGTGGGGACTATACGGGACTGGTGCCGACCTCTGTCAGAAGATAGACGTATCACCCCTACATATTCATTATGGGTTCATGTTTACCGCAAATACCTTTCTTTTAAGAAATATGATTTTTAGGTGTAGCTATTGCGCGAGCAACTTGTTTCGCCTTCGGCTAACGATCTCGAGACAAACCCAAAGGCAATATTAGAACTTACTATTTGACCTCGATATATATGTAGATGCAATGAACTCCTAAAAAAAGCTTCAAGATGATCAGAATCAAGACCTCTGCCCTACAGGAACCAATGAGGGATACCTTTTTTGTCTTGACGCTTGGTTTTTGAATCTTGGTTCTTGATGAATCGATGTTCTAAAAGCTACTC
Organism: Maribacter sp.; assembly: GCA_049793635.1. Classification (GTDB taxonomy): domain Bacteria; phylum Bacteroidota; class Bacteroidia; order Flavobacteriales; family Flavobacteriaceae; genus Maribacter. Next base: position 2,212 of record JBARCC010000558.1, read on the forward strand.
AAGAGGCAGAGCATAGCGGAATTCTAAATATCATGTACTGCTCACCCTATTAATTTTGATTGAACAATATAATTACGTATTATTATTCTTACAACATGAATATGGAGTTTCACAACAATAATTCAGGTGGGTTTGATATTCCAGTTACATTGGTTCAAAAATCAGGAGTAATATGATAAAAGTCCCCCAACTTTCAAATTCCTCGTATTTGATAAGACAATTGCCGACCCCAACGGCAATTATTAATAGTAATGACACCATCGTACAAACATCCGATAAGTGGCTGAGCACTTTTGGTGAAGATATGGGTCGAGGTATTCAGATATTTAGCATCTTTTCAGAGGTAAGTGCCAAATGGAAACAAGTACTCAAAAATTGCTTCAAAGGTAGTTCACAACACATGGGCATTCACAGGGCGTTGGATGTAAACGCTAATGAATGTTGGTTTGAATGGTCGGTCGCCCCTTGGTTTGACGAGCAGGAGAATGCCGTGGGTGCAATTATTCAATTGAACGACGTAACCGATTCCATAAATAGTCAGGTAGAACTGAACAAAAAGAAAATACAATTAAGACAACAATCTGAACTCAATAAAATTGGGCGATGGGAATATGATATTATAGAAAACCGTCTTACATGGTGCAATACCACCAAAGCTATCCATGAGGTTCCTCCGTATTTTATCCCAAATATAGAAAGTGCCATTTATTATTATAAAGAAGGACATAGCCGGAACGCAATTTCGATGGTACTTTACGAAGCACAAAACCATGGGAAACCATGGGAAAAATTAAAATTGCAGATCATTACCGGTACTGGTAGGGAAAAGTGGATCGAGTCTTGTGGAAAGCCGGTGTATAACAAAGGGGAACTGGTTGGCCTTTTAGGTACGTTTCACGATGTTCATGACCAAGTAGAGGCCGACATTAAATCATTGGATAACGAAAAGTTGTTGAGAACCCTTATCGACCACTTGCCAGTGAACGTTTACATTAAGGACACCGAATCGAGAAAGATTTTGGTGAACAAAGCAGAATGTGACTATTTAGGAGTCAAAGATTCCAGCGAGGTTTTGGGAAAAAGCGATTTTGAACTGTATCCTGAAGAATCTGCCACCCGCTCAAGGGAAGAAGACGTAATGGTGATGAATACCTTGAAACCGATCATTGGAAAAGAGACCATTAACGTAAAACAAAATGGTGAGGAAACGGCTTTTCTAAGTTCCAAGATTCCGTTACTGAACACCATGGGCGTCGCTTATGGCATGGTCGGTATAAGTCTTGATATCACAGCACTTAAAGAAAAGGAACGGGAGCTTAGAAATATCATCAATATAGCATCTATCCAAAATAAAAAATTATTGAATTTTGCACACATCGTATCCCACAATCTTCGGTCCCATTCCGCAAATTTTTCGATGCTTTTAAGTTTTTTGGAAAGTGAAACGGATGAAAAGGAAAAAGAGGGCATTTTAAAGATGCTTATGGATTCTTCAAATAATTTATTGGAAACCCTTGACAATTTGAATGAGGTAGTCTCTATCAACACCAATGCAAAAGTTGATAAGAAAAGTATTAACCTGTACCGCAAGGTAGAGACGGTTCATCAGCATCTATCGGCCTATTTATTGAATAACCGTGCGCTGATCGAAAATGAAATTCCCGTAGACTTTAAAATAAAATCGGTACCCGCATACCTAGACAGTATGTTGACTAATTTTATAACAAACGCGGTAAAATATAAGGACGAGAGCAGAACCCCGGTAATACGCATGGGCGCTTATAAAACGGAAAAGTATTCGGTAATAACAATATCTGACAACGGTCTGGGCATTGATCTGGAAAAGAATGGAAAAAAACTGTTCGGAATGTATAAAACGTTTCATGACCACAAAGAAGCCAAAGGCATCGGACTTTACATCACAAAAAACCAAATAGAAGCGATGGGCGGTAAAATTGAGGTAAGCAGCGAATTAGGAAAGGGAACGGAATTTAAAGTATTCTTCAATGAAAAAAATTGACCATATCGCCATTATCGATGATGATCCCATAGTTGTTTTCGGGCTTCGCAAACTTATTGCTACTTCGGTCGATTGCGAATTGATAGAATCGTTCGGCAATGGAAAACTGGCCTATGATGGCATCAGTGAAAAACTTGAAGAAAACAGGCCTTTTCCAACACTCATATTTCTCGATATTAATATGCCCATCATGGACGGATGGGAATTTTTAAAGGCATTCATTGCACTTCCGATCAGTGACCGAGTGAAAATAAATATCGTAACCTCCTCGATAGATCCCTTTGACAAAGAG
>JBARCC010000559.1:0-3606 GCA_049793635.1 Maribacter sp.
CCTCTCTTGTCGTTTCAACAATTAGGCTGGGTTCCCAAGGGGTTTTACTAGGAGTTTCTAACCATAGGGTCTGTGTCATTTTACTTTCAAGCCATTTACCAGACTTTGTATCCTGAAATGGATAAACGGAGGTGATGATCAGCCTATGCTCTTTCCAAGAGCTGGTGGATACGATGGGTTTAGTTTCTCGACCGGTCAATACGGAGTTTTTGGATGCCGTATCCTGTAATGAAAATCGATAGCGAACTAATTGTTGAAAGTCTCTTGGAATAAAAACGACACGTTCTACCGATACCATTTCTGGAGTGTGCTGAATCGATATCTTATCGCCCCAACCACTACCCAAAGTTGGCGTTAAGGGTTCATCTGCCCTGTTGATGACGGAAACCCGATGAAGTACCGTAGTGGACCACGCCCCAGAGAAATCTGGCTTTTCGACAGCGGTACTGCGAGGACCAAGTAATGTCCTATCCGTTCTGCTGTACGTCTCAATAGGTTTTCCGGCATCTTCGACTACCGAAATATAGGGCTCTTTTTTATTCGCACTTGCAGGCACCCGTGGGTATTTTAGGAATGTTTTTTCATAGGTGTTCACGATACTGTCCATGATTCCAATGATTCCGGGATAATAATCTTTTACATCTATTTCCTCCCTTGGGTCTACCCCCAAGTCAAATAAACGGACAAGATTATCAGGTTCTGGGTCCGGCATTTCTGTTTTATAGTCATACCATAATTTCCAGTTGCGCCATTTAACGGCCATTATTTGACCGTATCGTTGTGCGAAGATGCTACTTTCCCTATTCGATTTCTTTTGTTTTCCCTCCAAAAAGGGTAGTTGATTTACACCATCTATCATGCGGTCGTCAGGGATGGCTCCAGGTGCCTGTACGGCGTTTAAAATGGTGGGGAACAAATCTACTTCATGCATCATTTCGTTAGAAACTTGTCCTGCCTTAATTTTATTTGGCCATCGAATAACGCAGGGGGTTCGTATTCCGCCTTCCATCGCAGAATTGTAATACCCGCGCCAAGGTCCTGGAGAACCTCTCCAAGGTCTTCTCATTTCTGCCCCGTTGTCTGTGCACCAGATGACCAAGGTATTTTCTTCGATTCCCAATTCTTTCAACTGGTTTAATAGTAATCCAACATTGTAATCTACATCGGCCATAGCGTCACCCATGTCTCCCGCACCGGTCGTACCCACCATATCAGGATGGGGAAGTGCTGGGAAATGTAACTGCGTCATTGCGTAGTATAAAAAGAAAGGGGTGCCCTGTTTTACATTTTTGTTGATAAAGCGGATACTACGCTCGGCCGATTCCCTATCGATGGTCCTTCTTGTTTCTGGATTAAAGGGCTTTACCTTTTTTGAATCACTTCCGGCGATGCCTTCCCATATATACGGCTCTGGTTGTACATTCGCGTCGAATCCTTCCATAGAAGGAAACTGGGAAACCGTCGTAGTTCCGGGAATACCGTACCATTCATCGAATCCTTGGTCGGTCGGCTCTCGATTTCCCAGCCAATTCTCAGCACCTAAATCCCATTTCCCGAATAAGGCGGTTGCATAACCCAAAGATTTCATGCGCTCTGCAATGGTTTCTTCCCACAAGGTTGTTCCTGAATAGTAATCTTCCCCTGCCCTTACCGCATACCTGCCAGTGAGGATGGCGATGCGTGATGGGGTGCATGAATATTCCACATTAAAGTTAGTCAAACGAATGCCTTCATCGCCTATACGGTCGATATTGGGTGTAGGTACTCCACGTGCACCACCATATGCTGCCACTTCGCCAATACCTAAATTATCAGGAAAAATTAAAATAACATTGGGTTGCTTCTGCGCAATAGCATAAAAAGCGAACAGTGGCAGAATAAACAGCAACGTACCAAGGCGAAGGTTCTTCATTTTATGAAATTAAAAAACGGAAGATACCAATAGATTTTATCAAGACTGTAGAACTCTCAAAAAAAATGATTGTGTTAGCGGCGACTACCGCTACACGTATAAAATTAAGCTTCAAAAATAAACCCTTGTGGCGTTTTGGCTCACAAGGGTTCATCTTGGAATTAGTTCAATTTTGTTTAGTACGCCAGCGCTTCTTTTATTCTCGAAATAGCTTCTTTTATCTCCGTCACGGATGCTGCATACGATATACGGATACAATCTCCATTTCCAAATGCGTCACCGGTTACGGTCGCTACGTTGGCGGCTTCCAAAAGATACATCGAAAGGTCTGATGCATTCTTGATTAGAGTTCCGTTAAAGGTTTTACCGAAATAGGAGGTAACATCCGGATAAACATAAAAGGCCCCTTCGGGTTCATTACATTTAAAACCTTCTATTTCCTTCAATAGACCTAAGATCAAGGTCCTTCTTTTCTTAAATTCATCGACCATGAACTGAATACGGTCAGGTGATTCTTCCAATGCGGTTATGACGGCCCGTTGGGCAATGCAATTGGCACCACTGGTGACCTGACCTTGTAGTTTATTGGTTGCACGAGCGATATAGCTTGGTGCGCCGATGTAACCGATGCGCCATCCGGTCATTGCGAACGCTTTGGCCACTCCGTTTACCGTAACTGTGCGGTCGTACATATCTTCGAATTCCGCCATGGAGGCATGGGCGGTAACCCCATAATTGATATGCTCATAAATTTCATCGCTCACCACAATGATATTGGGATGTTTTTTCAACACATCGGCAAGGGCACGAAGTTCTTTTTTGCTATAAATGGCACCACTTGGGTTGCAGGGAGAACTGTACCATAACATTTTGGTCCTGGTAGTAATCGCCGCTTCCAGCTGTTCCGGTGTCATTTTGAAATCGTTTTCCAGGGTTGTGGGCACTTCTACCGGCACACCATCTGCCAATTTTACGATATCGCTGTAACTTACCCAATAGGGGCAGGGAAGAATCACTTCGTCCCCTTGATTCAGAATAACCTGTGCAACGTTATAGAGTGATTGTTTTGCTCCGGTGGAAACTACAATTTGCGAGGGTTCATAGGTAAGGTTATTATCACGTTTGAACTTGGTGATGATGGCTTTTTTCAATTCCACATATCCATCTACGGGAGTATAGGCATTGTAGTCATCATTAATGGCCTGTATAGCTGCTTCTTTAATATAATCGGGGGTGTTAAAATCGGGTTCACCTAAGCTGAGACCAATAACGTCTTTTCCTAAAGCCCTTAATTCCCGCGCCTTGGCGGCCATTTCTAACGTCGCGGACGGGGTAACGCTATTGATCCTGTCCGATAATTGCTTACTCATAGTTGCTCTAATTTCTAATATTGTAATGAAGGCTCCTTGCCTAATTCCTTTAAATGCTTAAAGTGCGAAATTATAGCTTTTCTAGTAGTTTTATACTCGTGGTATGGCAAATTAAATTCCTTCGCGGTCTGTTTCACAATTTTTGAAATTTTTGTGTAATGCACGTGGCTGATGTTCGGAAAAATATGGTGTTCGACCTGGTGGTTCAGTCCACCGGTAAACCAGTTGACAATCTTATTTTTTGTACCGAAATTTACTGTGGTGAATAGTTGATGAATGGCCCAGGTATTCTTCATAGTGCCGGTGGCATCCGGTAAAGGCGTA
>JBARCC010000560.1:0-2226 GCA_049793635.1 Maribacter sp.
CACACCATCGAGCAAGAAAAGAAAATAGATGAGTTGAAATCCGCTAACGAAAACATATCCAACGAATTGGAATTCGTAAAGGCTCAACTAAAGGAAATCAAGGAGATGTTAGCAACAGGGAAGAAAGACGAATGAAAAACCTACTTACCATATTTTTCATAGTTCTGGCGGTTTCAACATCCGCGCAAACCGCCCTTTACAACAACGGGAACTTGCGTATTCATGCCGGGGGCAACCTTGGTTTTCATACCGACCTCATCAACAATTCCCCTTTCGATTCAAACCTGGGCTTGGCCGGTTTTTATGGACCACAAACCATAACGGTGTCGGGGAATCTTACCCCCCAGTTCTACGATTCCGAAATCATCCTCGACAATGACCTCACTTTGGTGCAAGGCATGAACGTTACCAATAATTTTAATTTCATTGTAGGCAATGTGCGTACCCCATTGACAGAACCCGAGGTGTATTTGAATTTTTTGGACGCCTCATTCTATGCTGGGGAAGGCGATCTTTCAAAAGTCATTGGGTACGCGGCCATCACCAATCAACAAAATTTTATGTTTCCCGTAGGCGACCTAGCGTTGTACCGTCCCCTCATCCTAGATTCCGAAGGCACCAATTTCTTGGCGAAGTGTGCCTATTTTCTAGAAGATGCCAATGCGCCCGTATCAATAGCGCAAGCCTTTAGCACCTTTGAACTTGATCTTGACCTCGAATTTGTAAGTGCGATGGAGTTTTGGCGTTTAGAGGGGACCGTTCCCTCGACCATACGCATCACCTGGAACGAACGAAGCAATTTAGCTGCCCTTACCGATGACTATACAAAAATTGTTCCCGTGGGCTGGAGCAAACAATCAAGAAGGTGGATCAATTTGGAGGGTAGTACCCCCGTGGGGGACCTGTCGCAAGGTTTTGTAACCTCAGGCACCTTTGTACCTTCCGATTATGAAATAATCACGTTTGGGGTTTCCAAAATTCCGTTCGAACCCCTTTCCAAAGAAGTGTTGAACCTAGAAAATTACTTTGTTTCGGTAAATGGCGATGGCATCAACGATGCGTTCTTTATCCCAGAACTAGAGGAGTTTGACAGTAACTACATGCAAATTTACGACCGTTACGGCATCAAGGTATTTGCAATGGAAAATTACACCGATGAATTCGTTGGCTTTTCCAACCTCAATAATATTCCGTTCAATAAGGAAGAAGGTTTGCCTGCCGGGGTCTATTTTTATACCATTAATATTCCCGATGCGGCATTGAACTATCAAGGTTTTCTTTATTTGGCTCGCTAACCACCGTGGCACACCATGTATCCCACTACTCCTTTTCCTACATTTTTTTAAACAACATTTAAAATTAGTTTACTGATTTTGAATGATTTAAATGCATAGACCAAATTCCAAAATGTCCGATGAAGTGGAATTCCTACATGCGTTTACCACAACTTGGCCTTCTTTCGCAACATAAACTACTTTTACTTTTTACCACTTACTACTTTTATCTAAATAATTGATTTAGCGTAAAATAGTTATGGACTTTAAAAAATTAATTTTACCGTTTCTAATTCTTTTGGTTTGGGGAACCCAATCGCAGGTTAAAATAGGTCAAAACCCAAATTCAATCAATTCTGCCTCCATTTTAGAATTGGAGAGTACCAGTAAGGCGTTCGTGCTAACTCGCTTGACATCTGCTCAAATGACTGCTATCACACCTTTAAACGGGGCCTTAATTTACAATACCGACACTGATTGTGTTCATTATTTCAATGGAGCCCTATGGAACAATCTTTGCAATTCGTCCACTACTGTATTTTCATTTACTGATAACGGTGATGGTACGATTACACTTGATGATGGCGCCGGAAACTCAATTACCTACAATATCGAACCAGAAACGGTAACTACACTCTCCGATAATGGAGATGGCACATTCACCTATTTAAATGAAATAGGTACTGAGACGATTATAAAAAAAGCGAACCAACTCCTAGAAACCGATACAACTCCAGGCAATATTGGTCTTGTTGATGGCAACCAAATAACAGTAAATGTGGAGGATGCAGATTCGGATGTAAGTAATGAAATTCAAGACCTGCAATTTATAGGAGAACTACTTTCTTTGACCGCAGACCCTGATGCGACTACCGTTGATTTATCAATTTATGACAATACGTTGGCCATCACAGCGGTACAAGCAGACGTTGACGGTAACGAGGCCGATGCC
>JBARCC010000561.1:0-2137 GCA_049793635.1 Maribacter sp.
ATGCCAATCTGATCAAAGAACAGATTCTAGAGTTGAGGGACAAGGGAACCTCGATTATTTTTTCTACCCATAGAATGGAATCTGTCGAGGAACTATGCGAGTATATCGCATTGATCCATAAATCCGAAAAAATACTGGACGGGAGGCTATCCGATATAAAAAAGGCCTATAAAAACAATATTTTCACCATCGGTCTACAGACTGCGCATCCTGAAGTCATCTTAAAAGAAATGAACGATAAATTTCAATTGCTTTACGACCGTTTCGATCTTCGTGAAAATCAATTGAACATGACGTTGAAACTACCGACGAGCGATTCAAAAGAAATTTTGGAGTATTTGGGAGCAAAAGGGAATGTCAACCACTTCTTGGAGACCGTACCTTCGGCGAACGATATTTTTATCAGGTCGATTAAAAATGAAGATGTCATACATGAATAAACTACCACTGATTATCAAAAGGGAGTATCTCGCAAAGGTCAGGAACAAGTCTTTTGTAATCATGACGTTTTTGAGCCCTATTTTAATGGTGGGTATGATTTTACTGATTGCCTACCTGACCAAGTTGAACGACAGCGAAAAAAGGGTGGTCGCTGTGCTTAACGAAAGTGATTTCTTCTCTAATGAATTCATCACCACCGAAGCCACGTCGTACGTTAACTTCAGGGATTTGACCTTAGAACAGGCCAAAGATTCCACGATGGGTATGGGGTACTACGGGCTCATATTTTTGCCCGACGAAGAGAATCTTGAACTGGTGGCGCAGCGCTCTTTTTTTTATAGCAAGGAGGCCCCTAGCTCCATCGTTCTGGATAAGTTGGAAGGCGTTATAATGGGACGGTTACGTCAAGAGCGTCTTCGGGAACTTGGGGTATCCGCTAAGGAGTATGCCCAAATGGACCGTAACTATGATATAAACATAGCAACCTTCGATGGCCTGCAGAACATCAAGGGCATCAATGAAATTAAGGCGATCATTGGTGGGGCGTTCGGGTACCTGATCATGATGTTCATTATCATTTATGGAGGTTTCGTAATGCGCAGCGTCATCGAAGAGAAGACCAGCAGAATTATCGAAGTCATTATTTCTTCTGTAAAACCCTTTCAATTGATGATGGGAAAAATCATAGGCACTTCTTTGGCCGGTATCACGCAATTCGGAATCTGGATTATTTCTGGAGCTATACTTCTGTTCATAGGACTGTGGGTTTTTGATATTGATCCCGCCACCTTGACCACCGGGGGAATGTCAGATACCATGGCAACGGCCAACAATGTTGATGTAGATTCGGTAACCCGGAACATACAACTCTATGCAAAGGAAATTTTCGAGATCCCCATTTTTGCAATGCTCATTTTCTTTATCGTTTACTTCGTGTTGGGCTATTTGATCTATAGTTCTATCTATGCCGCCATTGGTGCGGCCGTAGATAATGAAACCGATACCCAGCAATTTATATTTCCTGTAATTATCCCATTGATGTTGGCTATTTACGTGGGCTTCTTTTCGGTATTCAGCAATCCGAACGGTCCTATAGCGGTGGCTTTCTCTTTATTCCCGTTGACCTCCCCGATCGTTATGCTTATGCGTTTGCCTTGGGGCATCGGCGATGGCGGTGTACCCGTATGGCAGTTGGTTAGCTCTATCCTTATTTTAGTGGTTACGTTTTTGGGCATAGTATGGGTCGCTGCCAAGATTTACCGTGTGGGTATTCTCATGTATGGGAAAAAACCGGGCTATAAAGATTTGTTCAATTGGCTTAAATATTCATAATGGTCCAAGAAAATACGGAAAAAATAAAGGAGATCATTGAAGATGATATCTGGGGTTCGATAAAGCAATTTTTGGACCTTGGCATCCATTTTGGGGATGGTGACAAACGAATTGATATCACCATCGGCCTGTTACTACTGCTGACGGTGGCCTTCCTGATCACCAGTAGCCTCTTACAGGGTATTCGAAGGTTCTTTACGCGAAAGATGGAGTCGGAGGATAAATTAAAGTTCATCAGCATCTTTAAATTTATCAAATATCTGGTATACGTTTTGGTCATCATTTTCACCATGAGCGCTGCCGGTATTGATATTACCATTTTAATCACGGCCTCTGCCGCTCTGTTTGTCGGTCTTGGACTCGC
>JBARCC010000562.1:0-2577 GCA_049793635.1 Maribacter sp.
GTTATCGGCCGCATGTTACCTGGCAAAAGATGGATTCGATGTTACCATTTTTGAAAAAAACGAAAGTGTTGGAGGAAGGGCATCCCAATTTGTAAAAGACGGTTTTACTTTTGATATGGGACCCAGCTGGTACTGGATGCCGGATATCTTCGACCGGTTTTTTGCCGATTTCAATAAGAAAACCTCCGATTATTACCAATTGGATAAGCTGAGCCCTGCCTACAAGATTTTCTTTTCCGATGATGTGATTACCATTGGTGATTCCATGGAAAAAATATGTGCGGAATTTGAACGTGTAGAGGCGGGAAGTTCTATCGAGTTAAGAAAATTTATCGCCGAAGCACAGGAAAATTATGAAATCGCCATTCATAAAATAGTGTTGAGACCGGGGCTATCGCCCTTTGAACTGGTAACCAAAGAAACCATCCTTAAGGTCGACCAATTCTTCAAGACCATAAGTTCGCAAGTACGGAAACGGTTCAAGAACAAAAAATTAATTTCCGCTTTGGAGTTTCCCGTATTATTTTTGGGTGCCAAGCCAAGCAAAACGCCTTCGTTCTACAACTTTATGAACTTTGCCGATTTTGGTTTAGGTACTTGGCATCCTAGAGGGGGCATGTACGAAATTATCAAGGCGATGCATAGTTTGGCCCTTGAGCTGGGAGTTACTATTCATACGCTCAAATCGGTAGACCATATAGTGGTCGAGAATGGTAAGGCAGTCGGGGTCGTAAGCCAAGGCAAGACCATCGTTGGCGATATCATCATCAGCGGAGCCGATTACCATCATTCAGAGTCGTTATTGGATAAAAAGTTTAGACAATATTCCGAAGATTACTGGGAAAGCAAAACGTTTGCACCCTCTTCGCTTTTGTTTTATATAGGGCTGGATACCAAATTAAAAAATATCGAACATCATAACCTTTTTTTCGATACTGATTTCGAATTACATGCAGAAGAAATTTACGATGAACCCAAATGGCCTACCAATCCCCTATTTTACGCTAATTTTCCATCCGTGACCGATAGCTCTATGGCACCGGAAAATTGCGAGACCGCTTTTTTCTTGGTTCCCATCGCTCCCGATCTTGAGGATACCGAAGAACTTAGAGCACAATATCTAACGATAATATTGGATAGATTTGAGCTAAGAACGGGTCAAAACATTAAAAATAATATTATATTCAAAGAAACATTTTGTGTCAAGGATTTTGTTGAACGTTACAACTCCTATAAAGGAAATGCCTACGGAATGGCGAATACACTCACCCAAACGGCATTTTTAAGACCCAATTTAAAAAGTAAAAAAGTAAAGGATTTATATTTTACGGGACAACTGACAGTGCCCGGACCAGGAGTACCACCTGCTCTCATTTCTGGTAAATTAGTGTCAGAATTAATTATTAAGGATAATTAGTTTAGCGCATGAAAAGAACTTTTGACAACGTATCGTACGAATGCAGTAAAATCGTCACACAACGATATAGTACCTCGTTTGCGCTGGCCACGAAAATGTTGCACCCGTCCATACGCAGCCATATCTATAATATTTATGGGTTTGTTAGATTTGCCGATGAAATCGTGGATACTTTTCACGACTACGATAAGAAGCTATTGTTCGATAAGTTTGAACAGGAACTTGAGGACGCTTTGGTGGATAAAATTAGCCTAAATCCGATTTTAAATTCCTTTCAACACACCTATCACTATTATAATATACCGAAGCATTTAGTGGATTCGTTCATGAAAAGTATGAGAATGGACTTGTTCAAGAACGTTTACCGTACCGATGCAGAGTATAAGGAATATATCTATGGCTCGGCAGATGTAGTCGGCCTCATGTGCCTCAAAGTTTTTGTAAAGGGTGATACTGCATCTTACGATAATTTAAAGGAGTCGGCCATGGCCCTTGGCTCCGCCTTTCAGAAGGTTAATTTTTTGAGGGATGTGAAGGCAGATTATGAGGAGCTGAACCGTTCCTATTTTCCCAATACCAACCTGAAGGAACTTGACGAAGCATCTAAAAATAGAATCGTTGATGAAATTAAAGCCGATTTTCAATTGGGGTATGCCGGCATACTTGGATTACCGACGGAAGCAAAATTCGGGGTGTACACCGCCTATAAGTATTATTTCAAGCTTTTGAGCAAGCTACAGAATACCCCCTCGTTAGAAATTAAAAATGCGCGTATAAGAGTACCCAACTATCAGAAATTTGGGCTTTTGGCGCGGTCATATGTAAAATATAAAATGAATTTAGTATAATGAATGTAGTACTTTGGATATTGATATTTTTAGCAACGTTTTCTTTTATGGAATTCATGGCTTGGTTTACCCATAAGTATATCATGCATGGTTTCTTGTGGAGCCTTCATAAAGATCATCATCACCGCGATCATGATTCATGGTTTGAACGCAACGATGCCTTTTTTATATTCTATGCCATCGTAAGTATGTCTTTGTTTTACGTGGGGGGAAACGGATTTTGGTACGGATATCCGCTAGGTTTTGGAATCTTGGCCTATGGGGTCGCTTATTTTTTAGTACACGATATTTTTATCCACCAACGGTTTAAGT
>JBARCC010000563.1:0-2226 GCA_049793635.1 Maribacter sp.
TCAAAAATGGCTGGATTACCGCATATAAAGGCGTCATCGACGATGATGTCAGTTTTGAGGATGCTTCAAAAGGGGCAGATTCACGAAACGAGAAACAAACCAAAAAAGAAGAACGTAAAGCAAAACGGGAAGAACGGCACAAGGAGAAGTCGGGTTCTTAATGTTAAAGACAGTGGGTTCTGATCTATACTACTACCATCAATGATGTATTTTGTAAGATTGCTCAATGCGCAGCATACACCTGTGTGCGAGTTCAAAAGATAGTGGGTATCGGAAAAAGCAGCTAAAATTAATCACACGAACAGCGCAATCTCAAGAATAGGATTGCGATGACCTACAGCCGTTGTACTACTATCGATACAATACAGAATAAAGTACTACAGTTATCACAAGCGAATGCATTGCGTCCCTTATGTTAAAAGCGATATGCGTGCATACCCTAGATTACTTTTTGACGTACTAAAGGAAATAATAGAAATCACGACGAAGCTTTCTCGTTTTCCTGTAATCTCCATGCTTCATCGACATCCTTGTCCGGATTGTAATTGAAGAGGCCCTCGCCCTTTGCAATGATAGAGCATACCGTAGCGTCACCAGTAACATTGACTACTGTGCGCATCATATCGAGGATACGGTCTACGGGGAAGATGATGGCGATCCATGCAGGGTTCAATCCTACGGACTCCAAAACGATAATGAGCATCACCAATCCTGCACTGGGCACTGCCGCGGAACCAATCGAAGCTAAGGTCGCCGTCAACACAATGGTAAGTTGTTGGCCCAAAGTGAGGTCGATCATATGCATTTGCGCCAAAAAGACAACGGCGACCGCTTGATAGAGACAGGTACCATCCATATTTACCGTCGCACCGATGGGCAGCACGAAACTGGTCACTTTTTTATCCACACCAAGGTTATCCTCGACACATTCCATCGTTACCGGAAGGGTGGCCGCACTGCTCGACGTAGAGAATGCCAAGGTCTGGGCTGGACCCATCGCCTTGAAAAAGCCTTTATAGGATACGGCCTTAACGAATATTTTAAACATCAACGGATAAATCAAAAAAATCATAGCTGCCAAACCAATGACTACCGTTAGCGAATACCAGCTTAACCCTTTGAAAATCTCCACTACTTTGGAGATATCGTCTCCCGCCATTTTACTTACTACGCCCGCTAAAAGTGCGAATACGAAAAACGGAGCGGCTTTCATGACCAAATCCACCATTTTCAGGAATACTTCCATAATACTATCGACCACTTCAATGACCGGTTTGGATTTTTCGTTGGGAATGAACAGTAGGCTAATGCCGAAAAATAATCCGAAGAAAATGACTTGAAGCATTAATCCGTTATCTCCCAAGGCCTTAAAAAAGTTTTGGGGAACGATGTCGACCAAAGGTTGCAAAGGTCCCGCCTCATCTGCCGCATCGGCCGTTTCGAGCTTTGCGGACACGGAGGCATCCCTCAACTCCGATTTTGAAAGGTCCGTAATTTTCTTTGCGCGTTCTATGAACTTCGGCTCGTTCAAATAGTTGATACCATCCTTTATTTGATACCCTTGGGAATTCGCCCACAGTTCGTAAGAAATACGATTGTCGATCCTACTTTCGTTATCGATGAGTCTTCCCGGGCCTATGAGATTTACCAAAACAAGACCTACGGCAACCGCAAAAACCGTGGTGATCAAATAAGCCAAAAGGGTTTTGCCTCCCATTCTTCCCAAACTCGCCGGATCACCTATACCGGCGACCCCGTTGATAATGCTGAACAAGACCAGCGGTACGGCAATCAATTTTAAAAGATTGATGAAAATTGTCCCAAAAGGTGCTATCCAGTCAATGGTAAAGGAACTCCACCCAATGGCACTCGACAAGAGCGCCCAAACGATTCCCAATACCAATCCGATGATGATTTGCCAATGTAGTGCCAGTTTTTTCATGTACGTTATTTAGGTGGTTATGGTATTTTTTTGATAGGTGCGCAACCTATACGCTGAATTTATAGTTTAATGGTTCTATTGATCAATACATAGTCTGCTAAAACCATTGCGGTCATGGCCTCTACGATCGGTACCGCTCTCGGTACCACGCAAGGATCGTGCCTACCCTTGCCTTGGGTCTTTACCATATTCCCTTCCTTATCGATGGTTTCATATCCCTGGATCACCGTGGCGACCGGTTTAAAGGCAATATTGAAATAAATGTCCATCCCATTGCTTATCCC
>JBARCC010000564.1:0-1960 GCA_049793635.1 Maribacter sp.
CAATTACAGGCGTTATGGAACAGTTCTGATTCCTTCCATGGATGGGTAGTGATTTCCAGTGCCTTGTGGGGAACGGTTTTGGGTGCTTTGTTCGCGGGTTATCCAACGAATACCTTTGGTAGAAAGAACACCCTGATTTGGATCGGTATCCTGTTCAGCATATCTGCCATTGGTTCCGCATTCTCCAACGATCCGATTACCTTCGCCGTTTTCAGATTTTTAGGGGGTATCGGGGTCGGGGTTTCTACCATTGCCGCACCTGCCTATATCTCTGAAATATCCCCAGCGGAGAAAAGGGGGAAACTAGTAGGCTTTTATCAGTTCAGTTTAGTATTCGGGATACTCATTGCATTCTTATCGAATTTTATGCTAAGTGGTTTGGGGGAAAATGCATGGCGATGGATGGTAGGGGTCGAGGGTATCCCGGCCGTTATCTATACCTTGTTCGTGTGTACGGTTCCCAAAAGTCCCAGATGGTTGATTTTACAACATAGAATAGAGGAAGCTAAGAGCGTACTTCGATTAATAGATCCCAACCAAGATATAGACCAGACCGTATCGCTGATTCAGCAAAATGATAGGGATACCATACGAGGAGAGTCCATATTCATGAAAAAATATCGGTTCCCACTGTTACTGGCCTTTTTAATCGCGTTTTTCAATCAGGTTTCTGGTATCAACGCATTTCTGTATTATGCGCCCCGCATTTTTGAGGAGGCCGGTCTCGGGGAAAGTACCGCTCTTCTGAGCAGTGTAGGTATCGGGGTAACCAATATGTTATTTACGCTACTGGGCATAAACCTTATTGATCGCTTAGGGAGGAAGCAACTCATGTATATAGGTTCTTTCGGCTACATCGTGTCACTTTCATTGGTTGCTTGCGCTTTCTTTCTCGAGTGGGATGGCATTGCGGTACCCATTTTCCTGTTTCTATTCATTGCCGCACACGCCATTGGGCAAGGAAGCGTTATTTGGGTATTCATCTCAGAAATTTTTCCAAATCACTTACGGGGTAGCGGTCAGTCTTTCGGTTGCTCGGTACACTGGATATTGGCCGCGGCCATTCCTGCCGCAATCCCTTTTTTATTCTCTACGATTGGTGCAGGGGTAGTCTTCGCATTTTTTGCAGCGATGATGGTCTTACAATTACTTTGGGTTCATTTTATGATGCCCGAGACCAAGGGTATTTCGCTTGAGGAACTAAGCAATACCCTCATTAAAGAGTAAGGGTATCGTTTTGGTAAACCCTCAAGAGCGTACGGAAAATCAGAAGTCCTGAACTATACGATATCGATTAATCAAAAAAGGAATGCAACGGCGTAAAAAGAACACATTCGAAGATTTAGGGTTAGACACAAAAGCAGTGTCAAAAGGCTATCGTGCCCTGAACAAGGACGGAAGTTTTAATGTGAAAAAACAAAATGTTGCTTTTTTCGAACGTCTGAACATATTCCACTCGTTAGTGTCCATGACTTGGGTAAAATTCCTTTCTGTGTTGGCGCTAGGCTATTTTTCAATACATCTACTATTTGCCAACCTCTATCTAATCGTTGATACGAGCAACCTTAAGGGTATAAACGGGATCACCACTCGGTCTTTTACTGTTTGCTTTGGCGACCGGTTTGATGTACTGTAGGTTCTCAAAACCCCATGCGACCATAAAATATAGTTCATGCGCCCTTATTTCACCGTATCAAACGATAAACGCCTTGATGTTTCGCGTCGTAAATCCAAAAAGCAAGCCGTTAATGGAAGTTGAAGTTTCCGTAACGGTCTCCTTAAACCGGGAGGATTCAATGCTAAGGGACTTTCACGCTTTGGAACTGGAACGTTCTAAAGTGGTGTTCTTCCCAACCCTATGGACCATCGTTCATCTTATTACCGATACTAGTCCATTCTATAGATTTTCAGAACAGGAGGTATTGAAGAAGGATGTTGAATGTATGGCAATGATAAAGGC
>JBARCC010000565.1:0-1740 GCA_049793635.1 Maribacter sp.
GTTTCAAGGGGCTTTTTCGAGAATAGTGGAGGAGACTATCCGTCATTATTTTTATATCCTTCCATATAATTTCTGTACCTTCTTTTTGCTCCCCAGAAATACTATGTACCTGCAGCGCTATGAAACCTTCATCGGTCTTATCATCGATCAGATATGCCGCTGGAACGCCGTTGATCCATGTTTTTAGAGTATCTCCGATGGCTTCGACCCGGTAATTGTTCCATTCGTTTTGCTTAAATGCTTTTTGTGCCTCCGGATTTTGGGTCATAGGATGCAGCCATCCACGTCTTGCCTCGTCATAGATTCCCGCACTCCATGCCCGTTCAGAAGGGTCGATTTCTATCTGATAGCCGTGGACCCTTCCATCCATATAGAAAGGGAAACTGTTGCTTCTGATCTGTATACCTGAATTCATACTGGGATCAACTTTATAATCCAGTTCCAAAATAAAATCCCCGTACATCGTATCCGTTGTTAAAAAGGAGTTGGGCGTATCGTGTACTGTTGATCCTACTATCATATGATCCCGTACCTTATACGTTGCAGTACCGCCAAGTTGAGTCCACCCGTTTAACCCTTCCCCATCGAAAAGGGAAATCCAAGGGGTATCGTCTTTAGGTTTATTTTCGCACCCTAGGCATAAAAGAGCTATTAAAAAGGCCATAAAAAGAATGCTGTGTTTTGCTTTCATCGATAATCAGGAATTAAGGGACATAAAAAAAAGCGTCCCATTTAGAACGCTTTAAGATACTCAATTTTTTTTGAGATGTTTAATGGACATCTTCTTTAAGATAATCCCCAAAATTTTCCTTGAATCGATTGAGCCGGGGAACCGATACATTGCGGATGTAGGAATTATTAGGATTCTTTCTTTCATAGTCTTGATGGTATTCTTCCGCTTTATAGAATACAGTATGGGGTTTTACCTCGGTTACGATAGGGTCACCATCAAATACATTTTTGTCGTTCAATGCTTTGATGTAGCCTTCAATGATGTTCTTTTGTTCCTCGTTCTTGTAAAAAGCCATAGAACGGTATTGTGTACCGCGATCAGGCCCCTGTCGATTGAGCATGGTCGGATCATGGGAACCAAAAAACACTTGTACCAATTGCGTAAAGGAAATTTCTTTAGGGTCGTAATAGACTTCAACAGCTTCTGCATGGTCCGTTTTACCGTAGCTCACTTCTTCATAGGTTGGATCTTTTAAAGTACCGCCGGCATAACCGGAAACCACTTCTTTTACGCCTTTTACACTTTCAAAGATGGCTTCCACGCACCAAAAGCAACCACTGGCAAAATAGGCGGTTTCATAAGCGCTCAATTGTTGTGGACTCAGTGCAGTGGGTTCTTGAACCTGTTCTTGCTCAGAAGTCCGTTGCGCCGTGGCATCGGTTTTTTTATTCTTGGATTGGCAACTTGTCGCTATAAACGTGCAAAGTGTTAAAAAAGTAAGCGGTATGAGTTTCATGTAATTTTTAGTTTTGCTATTGGTAGGTAATGTACAAAGACCTTACGAGCAAAAGGGTTAAAAAATGTTAACAAGACCACTGGAAATTTTACTTTTACTGCATGAATGCACTCCTGAACGCCCTGAATTCGTTTTCACAATCTCCCATTCCTGTATTGGACCCTGCTATTCCCTTGGATATGTATGTGCCGTTGGACCTGTCGAAGCATAACGATGCGTTGACCGGCCTTGATATTACCGACCCGACCGTATGCCAGCACTACATCAACAC
>JBARCC010000566.1:0-6726 GCA_049793635.1 Maribacter sp.
TGAGATGAAAAGGGCACTATTGGCAACTGCCATATCTCTGAAAGATAGTGATGATTGGGACACGGCTACCTCAGCAATGAAACGCATACAGGGAGAATGGAAAAAAATCGGACACGTTCCCCGTAAGTATTCCGATAAATTATGGAAAGACTTCAGAAACGCGTGTAACCATTATTTTGATAGACTCAATGCCCTAAAAAACGATGCGTTTAAAGAGGAAGAAGCCAATTTCAAACAGAAAGAGGAGTGTATGGAACGCTTGAAATCGGTTACCGTTAGTGGAGATAAGGAGAAGGACATCGCCACCATTAAAAAATTTACCGAAGAGTGGAAAACGTACGGTCAGGTTCCCTTTAAGAAAAAAAATATCAATCAAAAATTCGATAAGATAATCGATGCGCTGTTCCAAAAAATAGGGGTCAACAAACAGGAATCCGAACTGTTGAAATATGGAAATAAAATTCAGCAACTATCCAATAATCATGACCAAGAACGCGCAATACAGAACGAAAGAACGTTCATTAGAAGTAAGATAGAAGAGAGCAAAACCGAAATTCGGCAGTTGGAAAACAATTTAGAATTCTTTTCAAATGCCTCTGAAAGCAATCCTTTGGTACAGGATGTGATCAAAAGGGTCGAACAACACAAGGTTTCATTGGAAGCGTGGAAATCGAAATTGAAAAAATTGAACATTCTGAAGAATAACCTCGAAAAAGAGGGAGAAGAAAACGACGTTTCAACGGAAGAAGAAGAAAAGTAGCGATATATGATCTACTTCCTGAATTTCCCTCTCCGACCAGTCTCAACAATTCCTAAAATTTTACATTGAAATTATTGCTGTCGTTCATATTGGTAGTAGGTATAGGGGGCCTCGTTAAAACACGTCCTTCAGAGGAAATGCCAAACACACCACAGGATCAACACATTTCTAAAATGGATGCCTTTAACGTACTTAACTCAAAGTGCAACGCCTGTCATGCAACCAAAAAAAGGCTGCCCATCTTCACATTTCAAAATATGGATAATCTTTCAGGGACGATAAACGAACAAGTTTTAGTAAAGCGCAAAATGCCTAAGGGGAGAAAAGCTATACTGACCGACCGAGAGAAAAGCCATCTTAAAAACTGGATAGCCAGTCTAGAGAAATAGCTTTTCGCTATTTCTCTAGACTGGCTATGTGATCATTACGAACGAAGTGAAGTAATTTTTACCAAATCACCCTGCATTTTCAGGTCGCTTCGTACACTACCGGTAAACAAAACGGCAGCCCCACAAACGTGTTAGATGACTTTTTTGAATAGCCGCGTTCTTTAGCCGTTCAATTCCTCTCCTTACTTCGCAACGTTCACTGCCCTGGTTTCGCGAATGACCGTAACCTTTACTTGGCCGGGATACGTCATATCGGTCTGAATTTTTTGTGAAATTTCAAAAGACAACTGCGCCGCACGATCATCGGTAACTTTTTCACTCTCCACAATAACGCGTAGTTCCCTACCCGCTTGAATCGCGTATGCTTTTTGTACACCACTGAACCCGAAGGCAATTTCTTCCAAATCTTTTAGACGTTGTATGTACGAATCCAAAACCTGTCGTCTAGCGCCTGGTCTTGCCCCACTGATCGCATCACACACTTGCACGATGGGGGCAATTAAGGTTTTCATCTCAATTTCGTCGTGGTGGGCACCGATGGCATTACAAACCTCCGGTTTTTCACCGAATTTTTCAGCCCATTGCATCCCTAGGATAGCGTGCGGGGTTTCCACTTCGTTTTCGGTATTCGGCACCTTGCCGATGTCGTGCAGTAGTCCTGCGCGTTTCGCGATTTTCGGGTTTAGGCCCAATTCCGATGCCATTACTCCGCATAGTTTCGCAACCTCCCTGGAGTGTTGCAATAAGTTTTGCCCGTAAGAAGACCTATATTTCATTCTTCCGACAGCACGTATCAATTCTGGATGCAACCCGTGAATCCCTAAATCGATTACCGTCCGCTTGCCGATTTCTACAATTTCAGCCTCGATCTGTTTCTCGGTTTTCTTTACGATTTCCTCGATACGGGCCGGATGTATTCTACCATCGGTCACTAACTTGTGAAGCGATAGGCGGGCGACTTCCCTTCGTACGGAATCAAAGCAAGATAAAATAATGGCTTCCGGGGTATCGTCAACAATAATCTCAACCCCTGTGGCCGCTTCCAAAGCCCTAATGTTACGACCTTCCCTTCCTATAATTCTTCCTTTTACATCATCGGACTCGATATTAAAAACCGACACGCAGTTCTCTACGGCCTCCTCGGTACCAATGCGTTGAATGGTATTGATGATTATTTTACGTGCCTCTTGGTGGGCAGTAAGTTTAGATTCCTCTACCGTGGCTTGTATGTAGGCCATGGCATCCGATTTTGCGGTATCCTTTAAGCTTTCTACAAGTTGGTTTTTTGCGTCATCGGCAGATAGGCCCGAAATAACTTCCAATTGCTGAATTTGACTTTTATGCATTTTGTCAAGCTCTTCGTGGCGCTTATCGAACAACTCCCGTTTTTGTTCCACTTCCTTGATTTTGCTGTCAAGTTGAGCGGTCATTTGCTTGCTCTTGGCGAGTTCGCCGCTTACTTGCGATTCCTTATCTCGGGTGCGTTTTTCAGCTTCGTTTATTTTCTTATCCTTACTATTGATTACTTTTTCATGCTCGGCCTTTAATTCTAAAAACTTTTCTTTGGCCTGCAACATTTTTTCCTTTTTCGCACTCTCACCCTCTGCATTCGCATCTCTAATGATACGTTCAGCATCTTTTTTTGCATTGGTTATGGTTTTAGAGGCTTTCCCTTTTTCCAAAAATTTTGCGATCGCAAAACCGATTGCCAGCCCAATTATTGCGGCAATAAATATCATTGTACTATCCATAGTTTTAATTGTTTTAAAAAAAAAGCCCACATTGGAGAAGTTTTGAACAAACTCCGTAAAAAAAGGTTTAGGGCTAACAGACAGCTCAAGGATCCCTATACGAGTAGGGCCTGCTTTTACAATCTAAACTCACCCTTCTTATTAAATATAAATGTTGAGTTTGTCAAAAGGTATTACCAATGTGGGCAGTAACTTAATGTATTTAAAAGAACGTTTTTATTAAAAAGCCAGTTTAGAACTTACCAAATCATCGAGCGCTTTTAACCGCTCCTCGACTTCTTTGGTACCCTCTGTTTCCTCGATGCCGTTTTGCTCAATTTTGGAGGCAAACTGTAAAGCGCACATCGCCAGTACATCTTGCTTATCCCTGACGGCGTAATTCTGCTCAAATTTTTTGGCCAATTGCTCTATATTCTTAGCCGCTTTTCGCAGCCCTTCTTCCTGTGCCGGGTCTATGGTCAACGGGTAGACCCTGTCAGCAATCGATAATTTTATTTTGAGCTTCTCGGACATCGTATGGTTACACTATTCTGAAAGCTGGGTGATACAATGGTCCAACTCCCGAATTAACGTATTTATTTTAAGCTTAGCTTCTGTTTTATTGGTATTACTGCCAAGCATTGAATTTGCCAGTTTAAGAGAGTTGTATTTTTCCTCCCATTCCGAAACCGTTTTGGTGGTGTTCTGCTGAAAGGTTATTGTTTTCTTCAATTCATTTTTCAACTCCACATTAGCTTTGTCCATAACCTCAAGTCTATGTAACAATTTACTAATCTTATTTTCCAATGAATCAACTATGTGTATCAACTCGCTCATACTTTAAAGTCAATGCGATTTACACAAAGTTAACATAGATTGTATGACTTCACAATAGTTTTATGAAATATTCGCAAAAGCGCAATCAATCCACGAAGCTTGACCTGCTCGAACCTTCGTTATTAAAATTTTAGTAAGCACAACTTCCTAGATTTGTTACCGTTTAATTATTTTCGCACCATTGCTTACTACGCTATGAAAAAAATAACCCTCGTGATCTTGATATTGATTGGTCCTAAATTGATCGGACAAGAAGAGTACCCCAAGGATGCCTTTAGGCCCCCTATGGATATTCCCATTATTTTAGCTGGAACATTCGGTGAATTACGCTCCAACCATTTTCATTCAGGAATCGATATTAAGACACAACAGCGTGAGGGTATCCCGATCTATGCCATTGGGGATGGAACCATTACCCGAATCAAAGTCTCGCTTTGGGGCTACGGGAAGGTCATGTACATTGCACATCCAAACGGGTATACCTCTGTCTATGGCCACCTTCAAAAATTCTCCCCTAGCATAGAAGCCTACATCAAAAAACTACAGTACGATAAAAAATCGTTTGAAGTAGAAGTATTTCCAGATTACGGGGAGTTGAAACTTGCCAAAGGCGAACTCATTGCCTATAGTGGGAATACTGGGAGCTCAGCAGGCCCACACCTGCATTTCGAGATTAGAAGCAGTATTTCGGAAAAACCTACAAACCCTTTGTTATATGGCCTAGACGTCGCCGATGCTACCAACCCAACGTTGGAAAAACTGTTCGTCTATCCCCTGACAGAAACTTCGCATGTCAACGGAAATAGTGAACGAACCCAGATCAATTTCAGCAAACAGCCCGATGGCTCCTATTTGGCGGATAAAGTAATGGCGTTGGGTAACATTGGCGTTGGGTTCATCGGATATGACCGTTTGGATATGGCGGCAAATAAAAATGGAGTATATGCGGTAGAACTCTCCGTGAACGGGAAAATTTACTCCCTCTATGATTTTGATTCTTTCTCGTTCGGAGAAACACGGTATATCAATACCTTGATCGATTATGATTATTTAGGAAGGTATAGGGACCGTATTCAAAAATCGTTCAAATCGCCTGGGAATAATTTAGGCATCTATAAAGAATTGTTCAATAATGGAGAAATATCGGTCAATGAGGGCCTTAGCTATACCGTAAAATTGTTGATTACAGATTTCGCGGGTAATAAAGTGGTTCTTAATATCCCCGTTGAGGGCATACCACGAACACAGCCCTCAAGTGCAAAAAGAGAGAGCACTCCCAATTACGTCGTCGCAAAAAAACCCAATAATTATGATCTGGAGGGAGCAAAAGTCTATTTCCCTGCAAACACGTTCTACGAGGATTTTTACATCGATTTGAAAAAAGGAAAAGACACCGTAACCATTCATAATAACACCGTACCGGCCCACAGAAATTTCACGATTACCTTTGATGCAACCACCTACACTGAAGGCGAGCGAAAACAGTTGTTCATTGCACGATTAGACGAAAGGTTGAGGCCTAGTTACACCAGTACCTATAAACGCGGTGCACTTTTTACGACCCGTACCAGAAACCTCGGTACCTATACCTTGGTAAAGGATACGGTTGCACCGACGATCCGTACGAAAAATTTCAAGGAAAAACAGTGGCTGAACAATTATAAGTACCTCAGCGTTTTTATTTCGGACGATCTCAGCGGAGTGGATACCTATTCGGCCACCCTAAACGGGGAATGGATACTTATGGAATATGAGCCAAAGCTTAACACACTCACCTATACGTTTGATGATAAGATTGCAGATCAGACCCAATGTGTTCTGGAAGTAACCGTTACCGACAACGTAGGAAACAAAAATACACTTACGACTTCCTTCTATAGAAAATAACAGTTTTGAGATTATATCCGATTTTTGGTATTATATCCTTGCTATGCACTATGTGGTGTTATGCACAGGAAGCCACGATTACGGGTATTGTATTTGATGAGGATAACCGACCGCTATCCAATGTGAACGTTAGGTCAGGTACCTTGGGAACCACTACAAATGAGAGCGGGTTCTATGTCTTGGAAATTATTGCCGACACCGAGAATACCATTCTTTTTTCGCACATAGGGCATAAGGATGCGATTCTCGAGCATCTTGTGCTTACCACGAACGAAACCTTTGAATTCAACCCGGTGCTTAAAACCGAAGCTATACAAATTACAGAGGTAACCGTAGCTGCCAACGGGGAACGAACTGCCAGCGCCATACGTAACCTATCCCCTGAAAACATCAGGAATATGCCGGGCGCAAATGCGGGGGTGGAAAATGTTTTGAGATTGCTCCCCGGGGTATCTTCCAATAACGAATTAAGCACACAGTACGCCGTTAGGGGCGGCAACTATGATGAAAATTTGGTCTATGTCAATGAGATTGAGGTATACCGGCCTTTTTTAATCCGCTCTGCCCAACAAGAAGGTCTTTCCTTTGTGAATAGCGATCTTGTGCAGGATGTTCGATTTTCCGCTGGTGGTTTTCAAGCGAAGTACGGGGACAAAATGGCCTCTGTACTTGATATTATCTACAAAACGCCCAGTCAATGGGCTGTTCGCGCAGATATTAGTTTCTTGGGGGCCAGCGCCAGTCTAGAGACGGTTTCAGAAAACAAAAAGTTAAGTAGCGTATCCGGTATCCGGTATAGAAATAATGCACTTTTGGTGAACAGTCAACAGACCCAAAGTAATTTCAATCCGGCCTTTACCGATGTTCAAAGCTATACTACCTATCGTTTTTCAAATAAGTTCCACCTTCATTTTTTGGGCAATCTAGGCATCAACGCATATACGAACGAACCGTTGAACCGACAGACCAATTTCGGAACCTTGGAAAATCCGCAGGCCTTGATCGTATTTTATGAAGGAATAGAAAAAAATAGATATGCCACTGCGTTGGGCGCCTTAAAGGGAACTTATTTTTTAAACCCCAACACCAACCTTAAATTAATTTCCTCGCTCTACCATACTAC
>JBARCC010000567.1:0-4269 GCA_049793635.1 Maribacter sp.
ATACGGTGTAGTTTCAAAAGATTGCCAAGCCCCTACTTGTCGTTCCGGTTTTGGGGTTTGTCCTTTGGCACGTAAGTTCTTCAAGGCTAATTTCATTAAATTAACTTGGGGTTCTATGGCTTCATCAATTTCTCCTTTATCCCCATCTATTTGTTCGGACAGACCTTCAAGCAGTTTATTCTTCGCATCAATCTCTTTTAATTGGATGTTGAAACGTGCCACTTGAACATCGATAGCTTTTCGGTAGGCATATAACTGTTCGTCCACATTGGGTTCCAGTTCAAACCTGGGGTCGGGTAGTATATTAACCATAGTGCTATCGCTAAATTCACCACTTTTTAAAACTATGGTATACTTCCCTGGCAATACGGGAATATCCCTAGAAAAATCATCTTCCCAGGAACCGGGTAATGAGGTTGACACCTCGTCCAATTTCCAGACCATATAGTTCAATCCTTTTACTATACTGTCCGATTTAATGGTGTTGACCAATTCATTTTTGGAATTAAAAATCTTAGCTTCTATAGATGCGCTATCCATCGGTTGTTCGGATAGGTAAAAAGGAATCTTCGTTTTTTGAAATACTTTATTCTCCCCTTCAACAGTGGTGTGGAACCCTGTCCAAATATTTCCAGGCGGATTAATGAACAAACCTTTTACTTGAACCGCATCATTCATAGGTAATGCCGTAAGTCCGGATTTTAATCGCTTCCCCGCAATCTCCCTAAGGGACAACAAGTCATCCAACACCCAAATCGCCCTCCCAAAAGTGCCCACGATTAAGGCCGATTCTTGTTCTTGTATTATTAAATCCATCGTAGAGACCGACGGAAATCCATTTTTAAACTGAGACCAGGTTTTACCTTCATCCATACTCATCCATAACCCGTGTTCGGTACCTAAAAAAACGAGGTTGGGTTCCACAGGGTCTTGAATAATACTCAAGGCGTAGCCCTTAACCGATTTTCCGTCGGCCATACGTTTCCACGTTTTTCCAAAATCATCCGTTTTAAACAAGTAAGGCGCGTAATCACCCTTTCTATAATTATTGACCACCATCCATGCTGTTCCGGCATTATACCGTGAAGCTTCAATTTGCGCTATCCATGCCTCCTTGGGCAATCCTTTTACATTCTTCGTTAGATTCTGCCATGTGGCACCCGCATCTGTGGTCAATTGCACTTGACCGTCATCCGTACCCACCCAAATGGTTTTGGAATCCAAGGCACTGGGAGCTATGGTCAAGATTGAATTATACCGTTCCGCACCGGAAACGTCGAGGGTAAGTCCCCCATAATCAGGTTGTTGATGTTCAGGGTTGTTTGTGGTTAGATCCGGAGAAATTAGGTCCCAATTCGCTCCCTTGTCTTTCGTCACATGAACAAATTGAGATCCATAATATGCGGAGTTTGCATCCATCGGATTTCTTGCAAAAGCGGCATTCCAGTTAAAACGCAAAACGGTGCTTTTATTTGGAGAGGGAGGTTGAACGCTCACATAATAACCCGTTAGTTTATCATACCGATATAAGTCCCCATTTTGGGAGGAACCATATCCAAAGCGGGAATTATCCAGATCGGGAGAAATGTCAAAACCATCCCCACCCACTAAATACTGCCAATATAGCGTGCGGATACCGCCTCTTTTCCAAGTATAGGCTGGTCCGGACCAATTGCCGTTATCCTGCATACCGCCGTATACATTATAGGGTGTATCGTTATCCACACCCACATGGTAAAATTGCGCCACGGGAATGGTCTCTGGAAAATACCAGCTTTTTCCGTGGTCATAGGTAATTCCCAATCCGCCATCTCCGCCAATGATAAAATGCTTGGCGTCGTTGGGATTGACCCAAAATGCATGAAAATCTGCATGAATTCCCTTGGTTTCATCGGCAGGAATCATGGGAATGGTGTCAAAGGTAACCGCGCCGTCATAACTCACCGATAAGGGTTGGTAAATATTATATACCCGATCAGGATCTTCGGTATCTACGGCGAGGTCCTGAAAATAAAAGGGCCTATTATTCGCAAATTTTGGGGTATCGTTGATCATTTCCCAAGTAGCACCACTATCGTCGCTTCGGTAGATGGCATTCTTTTTGGCCTCTATTTTCGCATACATTCTATTTGGTTCCGAAGGAGCGATGGCAAACCCTATCCGTCCCAAATTACCCGAAGGTAAACCTTCTTTTTCCCCTAGTCGTGTCCAGTTTTCACCTGCATCATTCGATACATACATCCCCGAACCTTCACCACCAGAGGTGAAATAATACGGGGAACGGTGATGATCATACAATGCTGCAAAAAGTGTATTAGGGTTTGAAGGATGCATGACTACGTCCCCGATACCCGAAGTAGTGTTGGAATATAGTATGTTCTTCCAATGTACACCTCCGTCGATGGTTTTGTAGAGACCCCTATGTTCGCTTGCAGTAAACGGATCACCCATCGCTCCGACATAAATGATGTTGGGATCTGTAGGGTCTATACGTATTCTATGAATGGTTTTGGTGGTTTCCAACCCCATATGCTTCCATGTAATTCCGCCGTCCTCACTTTTAAAAATTCCCATTCCCAAGTTCATGGAATTTCTAGGATTTCCTTCCCCCGTTCCTACCCAAAGCACATTAGGGTTCGATTGCTGAATGGCCAATGCCCCTATATTCTGTGTAGGCTGGTCATCGAATATGGGTGTCCAAGCAGACCCTCCATTCTCGGATTTCCACACTCCACCCGAAGCGGCACCTACATACATCATTTTAGGGTTTTTTGTAACTACATCAATTGCCGTAATCCGTCCGCTCATGTTTGCCGGACCCACATTGCGGATATTCAAATTTTTGATAGAGAGAGGGTCGACGGTCTGGCCGAAAAAAACATTCGAGAATATGGTGAGCAAGGATAATGGAAAGAAAATTTTTGACAATTTCATGTATGTGTTCAATTTCTTCAAAAATAATCGAATACGCTGAAACTAGGTCAAAAAACAACGGGCTTTCAAAACCAAGAGCATGCCTTAGGCAGCTCTTTCCTTTACATAGTAATGGTGTTTTTACCCAAAAAGCTTCAAATATTCTTTTTTTTGAGCAAAAACAAGAATTAATACACACTTTTCTTGCTTTTTCGCATAAAAAATGGTATAATATAGAAAACATAAAGAGATATATGAGGCAATTAAAGATTATAAAACAAATTACGAACAGGGACGCATTATCATTAGAAAAGTATTTCAATGAGATCAGCAAAAAAGAAATGATAACGGCAAATGAAGAGGTTGAACTAGCCATTAAAATTAAGCAGGGAGATGAAAAAGCGCTGAAACAATTGGTAAATGCCAACTTAAGATTTGTAGTGTCCGTTGCAAAACAATATCAAGGAAGGGGATTAAAATTATCGGATTTGATCAATGAAGGAAATTTAGGTTTGGTGAAAGCGGCAAAGCGTTTTGACGAAACTAGAGGATTCAAGTTTATTTCTTATGCCGTATGGTGGATACGACAAGCCATCATGGCGGCTTTGTCAAATAAAGGGCGCGTCATTCGTATCCCTCAAAACAGGATTGCAACCAGTTCTAAAATCAACCAAGTATATTCCGCCTTAGAACAAACACATCAAAGAAAGCCAAGTGCGGATGAGATTGCCAACGAACTTGATTTGACTGCGGCGAAGGTAAAAAGTTCCATGAAGACTTCCGGAAAGGCCGTGTCTTTGGATGCACCCTTCAAAGAAGGCGAAACTTCAAGCTTGCACAGTGTTTTACAATCGAATAGTATCGATAGTCCAGATAAACATGTTATTCAGGAATCGTTGGAGACCGATATCAACCAAGCTTTAAAATCTATTCCAGACCGTCAAGGAGATGTTCTTAAACTGTATTTCGGTTTGGGGGACGAGCAACCCATGAGCCTCATGGAAATAGGGGAAGTCTTTGATGTCACACGAGAGCGTGTACGTCAAATTAAAGATAAAGCGATTCGTACCTTACAACGAAAGTCGAATACGCAGATTTTACGTGCCTATTTATAATACATCATACTGCACTCATACATTTGAAAGCCGTCCACATAAGGGACGGCTTTTTTCGTAGTGCCCAATCATCACACCTTGAATACTATAATTACTTATACCCTCTTCTTAGAAAAAGTTGAAAAATAACCGATACGATACCCTCATTTATGTAAAAAGATAGTACTCGAAGATTCATATTTATGTAGCTTTATTGGATAAGTACTTTAAATCACAAATAACTATGAGACCTATGCATACC
>JBARCC010000568.1:0-9532 GCA_049793635.1 Maribacter sp.
ACAAAAATAAAAAAGACGGTGATGAAACCGTCTTTTAATTCTGTTAATACTGTCTTAGAAATTCCAAGCTATGAAACCGTCTTTATATACATTATAGATATAATCCGCTTCTACCAGCAAAATGAAAACCAAATAAAACACCAAGAAAATCGGGGTCCATACCACCGTTCTTCGTAAAGACGTTTTCTCATCACGCAAGTGCATGAAATCCCATGCGATATAGTATGCTTTCACCAAGGTAAGGATGATGAATATCCAGTTCAAGGCCTTCATTCCAAGTACATAGGTATCGGTAAGTGCTGCCGGCTTTATAATACCAAGAACCACTTCAATAGCCGTTATAAATGTAAGGAAAGCCAGCACTCCCCAAATTTTTTGTGTGTTCGATTTGAACTTTACCAGTCCCCTAAAAATTTGCAATTTATGTTCGTGTGCCATGTTACTTTAAAATAATATTACTCCAATACTTTTACGCCGCAAAATCTTTATACCAAGTAGAAAAAGGTAAATACAAATACCCATACCAAATCTACAAAGTGCCAGTACAATCCGACTTTTTCGACCATCTCATAATGCCCTCTCTTTTCATAGGTGCCCAAGACCACGTTGAAAATGATGATCAAATTGATCAGTACTCCTGAAAATACGTGGAAACCGTGAAAACCTGTGATAAAGAAGAAGAAATCCGCGAAAAGACGGCTTCCATATTCATTCTGAATCAGGTTTGCACCTTCAACGACCTGTGTTGCTTCGGCCAACTTTGCGATAGAGGCCTGTCGATCCAATACTGTTTTTTCCCCTTCTTCGTTGATCAATTCGGTTCTTACCAATATGCTTGGGTTCGCCTTCACCCCTTCAATGACCTCATTTACCGTATAGGTAGGTAACGCTTCCCCACCATAATACCAGATTCCATTTCTTTTTTCATGTTCTACCCGCTCATCAGGGATGGTAACCGCAAAATCTGCCAAAGAAGCCCTCTCGCCCGTATCGGCATTGACAAATTGAAGAATTCTTCCTCCTTTAGTCTCTAAAGCACCATGATCCCCCTTGATAAACGTTGCCCATTCCCAGCCTTGTGAACCTACGAATATGGCCCCACCGATGATGGTTAAGAACATGTACCAGATCACTGCATTTTTCTTCATTTTATGGCCGGCATCCACGGCAAGTACCATGGTGACCGAAGACATAATTAATATGAACGTCATAAAGGCCACATAGATCATCGGGTAATTACCGTGAAAGAACGGTACGTGGGTAAACACCTCATCAGCAATGGGCCAAGTCTCTATAAATTTAAATCTTGAAAAGCCATAGGCAGCTAAAAAACCAGAGAAGGTCAAAGCATCCGAAACTAGGAAAAACCACATCATTAATTTACCGTAGCTCGCCCCTAAAGGTCGATTACCACCACCCCAAACGTTTGTTTCCGCTTCCGTTGTCACCGTAGAATCCATATACTGATTATCGTTTTAATAAAACCTTAGCAAATTTACATTTTTTTGTACTATTTGAAAGCTGAATCGAGTTCAAAACTTATTTTGATTCCCTTTTATTTTACAAAGGTCATAAATAATACCAAATAAAGCCATAACAGGTCTAAAAAATGCCAGAAAGTCGCCCCTAAGGAAAGCCCTAAATAGTTCTCTTTACTATATTTTCCTTTCGATTGATTGTACAGTACGACCAAGAGCGAAATCATACCTGCCGCTACGTGGACGATGTGCACCATTGCGATCAGGAAAATATAGGAAATCTTGATACTACTGGTCGGTCCGGTAAAATAATAGCCTTCGGCCACCATCTGCGAAAAACCTGTAAACTGTAGTACGATGAACAGCAGGCCCAACGCCAAGGTCACCCATAACCACAAGGTTGTTTTGCGTGGCCTCCCCTCCTTGACCGACGTTCTTGCCATGATATAACTTAGACTGCTCATGATAATAACGACGGTACTGTAGAAAAATGCCTTTGGAAGATCAATGGTGCTTGTCCAATCTTCTCGTGAGCTACTTACGATATAGGCACTGGTCCAACCCGCGAAGCCCATGATCAAACTGGCAATACCGAACCAGAGCATCATTTTTTTTGCCCTTGCATTTTTCTCCTGCGCCGTTCCTTGTGTTAAATCCATATTACCTTAAAAATTTATCGATTACATATACGATCTGCATCAGCGTGATATAGCTAACACTCGCCAACATTAATTTTCTTGCCGAAGCATTGTCCCGTTTAGTGTACAGTTGAAAAGCAAACCCGAGCATGCCCGCCCCCATTAAAAAAATAAGGACTGCCGAAGGAATGGACAACTCTAGCCTCCCCGTGATACCGAATACCGGAATGACCGATATCACCATCATCCAAATGGTATACATGATAATCTGCAATACGGTGGCCGTATCCTTTTTACCCGTGGGCAACATTTTAAAACCTCCCGCGGTGTAGTCGTCGTCGAGCATCCATCCCAAGGCCCAAAAATGTGGGAACTGCCAAAAAAATTGAATCATGAACAAGGGTCCCGATTCAATCCCGAAATTATCGGTCGCGGCGACCCAACCCAGCATGAAGGGTATGGCACCTGGTATCGCCCCTACAAAGACGGCGAGTGGTGTTATTGTTTTTAAGGGAGTGTAGACACTGGTGTATAAAAAAATCGATACGGCCCCGAACATTGCCGTTTTGGGGTTTAAGAGATAGAGCGCCAACACTCCTAACACGGTAAGTACAATGGCAATGGTCATTGCCGAATTTACCGTCATTCTGCCTCCCGGTATAGGCCTGTTGCGGGTACGCTTCATCAGCGCATCCAAATCACGCTCAATCACTTGATTATAGGCATTGCTCGCCCCCACCATACAATATCCTCCAAAGGCCAGTAACAAAAGCTCTACCCATAAAATCTCATACGCTCCCAGTAAATACCCGGCGATGGATGAGAAAACGACGCTGATCGCCAACCTAGCTTTGGTAATTTCCTTAAAATCGGAAAAAATCAAGGCGATGGCATTATTTTTTACCGAACCGACGGCCGTTTTCATACATCTTTTTATAGGGTGCAAAGATAACCCCCAAGTCATATTTCTGCAACCTTATGGTTTTATTTCTACTATATTTGAGCTGAACCTTGGTTTATCCTAATCTCTTTAAAATGACACCATCAAGATTACTCCTCACATTTAGCTTCTTCGTCTTCCTACCCCTATTTTTTTGTAGCGCCCAAGAACGTGAAGTCACCATTACCGTAGACTCCTTAACGAAAGACGTATATATGCTAACTGGTGAGGGAGGAAATATAGGCGTGTATGTCGGTCCTACAAAAGTGTATATGATCGATGACCAGTTCGCACGATTGAGCCCCAACATTAAAAAAACGATTGCAAGCCTTTCTGACAAACCTTTGACCTATTTGTTCAACACCCATATGCACGGCGATCATACAGGAGGCAACGCCGAATTCAACTCAGATAGTCTCACGATTATCGCCCAAGACAACGTTAGAAAAAGCTTGGAGAAAACGATATCCCAAAAACCGGAACTTTCGAGAAACATGCTTCCTGAACTGAGTTTTTTAGAGGAATTAAAACTGTACGAAGAAGCGGAAACCATCATGGCATTTCATGTACATAATGCCCATACCAACGGGGATGCCATGATTTATTTTATGGAGAACAACGTACTACACATGGGAGACACCTACTTCTCAGGACGTTATCCCTATATCGATTTGGATAATGGGGGCAGTATCAATGGCTTCATAGCCGCTCAAAAAAAGGCTCTATTGCTGATTGATGATACGACCATAATCATTCCTGGCCATGGCCGACCCTCCAATAAGAACGAGCTTGAACAGTATATTGCGATGTTAGAAGATATCAAAGTGAAGATGCTTGCGGCACTTCAGGCAGGCAAAACCTTAGTGGAGGTAGAAAAAGACACGCACCTTTCCAAAGCCTACGATGCCGAAGTTGGTGGAGGATTCATGAGTCCGGAGCGATTTAGGAACATCTTTTACACCAGTTTAAAAAAAGAGTAACGTACTACGACAATTACGGATTCCACTTCGGCAAACGAAACCACTCCTTTAAGCATCAATCCTTGAATTCGATGCATTGCCGATTTTAAAGGCACAAAAAAAAATCCTGAGCAGGCTGCTCAGGATTTTTTTTATAGTATTCACTAGTATACTTATTGCAACTTAAAGTTAATCGGAATGCTAAAAGGAACACGCACTGCTCGTCCTCTTTGCTTACCCGGTGTCATTTTAGGAAGTTTGTTGATGATCCTCGCCGCTTCCTCTTCCAAGTTCTTATCAGGTCCACGCATTCTAACGTTTCCGATACTACCATCTTTCTGAATTACGAACATTACACTTACCCTGCCTTGAACCCCCATTTCTTGGGCAATTTCAGGATAACGGAAGTTTTTACCAATGTGCTTCTGAATCATTTCGTTGAAACAAGCCCTTTTATCCGCTGCACTTTCGCAACCTGGAAAAACGGGAACGTCTTCAATTACCGCGAAAGGCACATCCACGTCTTCTTCCACTTCATCTACGATAACGTCATCAACGGCTACAATTTCTTCCTCTTGGCTCGTCTCGGTGGACTCGATCACGGTTTCTTCCACTTCTTCCTCATCCTCTACGACCTCAATGATTTCAGGCGCAGCTGGTGGCGGTGGCGGTGGTGGTGTTTTAATCTGTTCTGTCATCGGAACTTCCTCATCCAATAAGTCATCCACATTCATAGAAATGTCGTAATTATTGGTTTCATCATACGTTTTCCATTCAAATGCAATGAAGGTAAATAGCATTACGACGAACAGGCCGACCACGAAGTAAAGACTGCTGTTCGTTGTTAAATCCGCCTTTGGATTCTTTTTAGGTTCCATATATTCTCAGTTTAGTGTTTGCTAATTTAACTAAATAATCCATAAAAATGCAAGATATATTTTCATTTTAACGGCGGCCCTCTAAAAATCAGCCATCGTATGGCCAACATCGCCGTGAACGCGCCCACGGTATTTGCAAGTGCGTCCAAAACGTCACCCTGCCGTTCTACGGTTACGGCATACTGCAATACTTCAATAATAATGCCATATCCGATCGAAAAAATCAAAATGTACCAAAGGTGCTTTTTAGCTTTCCCGTCATTTCCTATTCCGTGAGGCCATGCGAAAAAAGCCAGCGTCACCATGACCGCATAGAACGTAAAATGTACGGCTTTGTCGATATGGGGGATATCAAACCGTGAGGCCTCTACCCCCTCAAAAGAACATAAGCTGAACAGTGTTACAAACACCATCCAGCTTATGAACATTATTTTAAAAATGCTATTTTTAACCACCAATGACCTCCTTGTAACCGGCATCGGTTAATAGATCATCGACCTCATCGGCATTACTGAATTTAATTTTCACCATCCAACCTTCGCCATAGGGATCCGTGTTCACCTTTTCAGGGTCTGCCTCTAGCGCCTCGTTAAACTCTATGATTTCCCCAGACAAGGGAGAGAACAGGTCCGATACGGTCTTTACCGCCTCTACCGTACCAAATACAGCCTCGCGCTCCAAGGTTTCATCGAGTGTATCGACCTCCACATACACGATATCCCCCAATTCCCCTTGTGCAAAATCCGTGATACCCACGGTCGCGATATCACCGTCTATCCTTACCCATTCGTGGTCTTTTGTATATTTTAATTCAGCTGGTATATTCATTTTTCAAGTATATTATTTTTTTTCTTCGGCAAATGTATAGTATTCCATTTAGGTTATCAAAATATTTATACCTCTTATGGTTCCCATTCGAGATTCAAGAATTAAAGTTGTACCTCACACAAAATACCACTTTTAATTCCCGAAATTATAACGGATGGTAAAACCGGTGTTGATGGTGGTCTGGGGAAAAGCGGTGGACACGGCGAACTGGGAGAAGGCGTGATCGTAGAAAAACAGCGCATTCAAGTTCTTGCTCAGTGCATAATCGGCCGTGAATTTAAGGGACATTAAATTCTGCCCCGAGGTGATTTGATTATTATTGATATCCAGATTTCTAATGATGGTAATATTGTCACGCAAGGTAACATCGGCCTTTAAGTTAAGATCTCCTTTCAACCTTGTTTTATTGCCTCCGATATTGGTCACGAACTTTACATCCTTGAACCGGTATCCCAAGCCTACCGTATATTCCTTTCCATTGATTTCTGTCATCAAATTATTATCGAAACTTAAGGCCAAGGCTCTATCTGTTCGTACCTCTGCCAAAACACTGATGGAATTCTGCATCTCAAAATCGACCCGCGCCAATGGATTGAACTGATCGGTAAGCGTTACATTGTTTAGGATCAAATCTGCCAAAAAATCTCCATTTTCAGGATTTATCAAGTCTTCATTCTCTTTTCTCAACTGTTGCTTTTCCAAATTGGTCTGAAACGAATTCACACTATAACTGGCACGGTAGCCGTGGCTCAAC
This sequence comes from Maribacter sp., assembly GCA_049793635.1. Classification (GTDB taxonomy): domain Bacteria; phylum Bacteroidota; class Bacteroidia; order Flavobacteriales; family Flavobacteriaceae; genus Maribacter. The sequence goes on from JBARCC010000568.1 coordinate 6,476, forward strand.
GAAAAGCGTTTGAACTGTTTTTTAAACCACTTGTTCTTCATCAGCCCCGTATACTTGATGTTCCAATTGGGAATGGGAATGTCCCTAAAAGTGTCTAGGTTGACCCGCTCCGCATCCTGACCCGTATACGCCGCAAAAAAGGCCGGCAATAGTACTTCTTGCTGGGTATTGCCGTAGCCCATGGGGAAATCACCGACCGTACCACCAGCAATGCCTCTTTCCGCTGCCAAGCGATTGGCTACGGTAATCCTGTTTTCCCTGAACTGCTCGAAGGTGCCCGAATCAAATTCATCACTTTTTGTGAACGCAGTACCGATCATCATCGTTGAGATGCTGAAACTCCCGAACTCGTTGCCGAGCTGTATGTTGTATTCTTGATCGGTGACATCGAAATTCTCTTGATAACTGCTCGAAAACTGACGGTCTGCAACGAGATCTATGGTAATATCACGGGTAGGCTGTGCAGTGGCGGTGATGTTCAGCTGTTTGTTGGTGCGTTGGATAAATTGCTCATTGAACTCTGGAAAACTCGTCAGCCAACCATTTCTCGCGGCTTCAAAGCGCACATCGGCCTGACTTCCAAAAACAAAGCCGATGGTCGGGCGTGCCGTACCAATAAAGCCTACGGATTGCGTATACCCCGGAAGTACCGTTCCGTTATTTTCGCTATAATTCAGGTTCAATCGTTTTACCATGGTCACGATATCGACCACGGTATTGAACATATCGCTGGTCTTCCCCTTTATTTTTTCAATATCCTCCCCAGACCCGGCCGCCTTATTCAAACCGATAGGGGAAGCAGGAGCTGCCTTAGGAGCTTCCCGTTTCTTTAATCCGATTTTATCGTAGAACTTCTGCAAGGTCAAAGACGAAGTAATCGTGTGGGTATTGGCATTTTGCACCGTATTGATGTCGGAGCCTACCACAAAACGGACCGCATCGCCCCCTCGTTGCCAATCGAAATTACTGGTATACGTGTATTGCGTGCTTATGAAATCTAGGGCCGGTAGTTTCGAAAAGGGTACCTCATAGTTCAATTGCATCTGTTGGGAATGCCGGTTCGGTTCCCCGATATCGAAAAAGCCATCCCACAACCCTAATTCGTTCATAATGCGATCTGGGGACTCAAAAGGTTCATCTTCATTGAGGTAATTCCGAACAATGTTATTATTGGACGCGGTAAGGTTCAACCGTAGTGATTTGGTCAAATTATAATTAACGGCATATTGCCAGTTGAACAGATAATTACGTTGCTGTAGCTCTGGCAAATCTATCGTTTGCACTCCTTGCTCCTTTACATCCCTGAACCGTTGTGTGTTGAATTGCCGGTTGACGTTCGAATTTACCCCGATAGTGGCGGGCAAGAGATTTAGGTTCAAATCTTTGAGCCATTTCCAATACCTACCCGTGAACAGGGAATCTTTTTTTGCGAACGGGGCCACCTCTACGGGGTCGAAGGCATGGGTGTATACAAACCCGGTATTTATGGTCTGATCCCGTAATTCTGCAATTTCAAAATCCCTATGGTCCGTTTCATTATACGAATAATTGAACGTGAAATTTTCGATATCGTAAAAATTGGCATCCGCTTCCTCCCCACGATCTTTTCGCACTCCGATCAAGTTGATGCTGGTGCGTTTGGTATAATCTTCTGCCTGCTCCAAAATATCGTCTTTACCCTGTTGGGTATCTTCCGCGTCGATGCGATCTTGAAGTTTTAAATCGTCGTATACCGGATCAAATTCTGGGGTTATGATCTGTTCCGAAATACCATAATTGAACGGTAATTGAATGCCCCATTTTCTGGGAAGCATCTGCCCCACATTAACGTTCGTCACCACATCGTAGGAGATGGCATCTTCCCTGGCACGTTCATTGGGCATTTGGTCTATGGAGCCAAACCCCGAGGTACTGGTGCTGCCCGTGGCACTCACGTTCGCAAAATCGGCGATATTGGCATCAATCGCCGCTACCGCTGCCCAGCCCCCATTATTGTCCAAACCTGCCAAACGCAACTCATTGAACCACACCTCTCCCCGTGCGGGTAAATTATCTTGATTCTTGACACCGACCATGATGCTACGGATGCTCCCCAATGAGGGGTTTCCCTTGATGCCGATCCGCACCCTTCCCGGTGTGCGCACAGCGAACTCGTTCACGGGCACTACCTCGCCGTTTTCTACCTCGAAAAACCGTACCTCGCTCAGATTTCCATCAGAAATCCACACCGATTTTACCTTGTTCAAATCCCCCAGCGCGATTTCCATTTCGTTGAGCTCTGGCCAAATCTCCGTTTCGGAGACCGCATTGAACGGTGTAAACTGTAAGGGAAGTTCTATTTGATAGTAGTTCTGTGAGAAATCGGTACCCATGCGCAGGAAACCGACCAGCGGGGTCGACGTATCCGCATAATCACTGTCCACGATTTTTTCGGCATGCATGAACATTTTTATTTTTTCATATTGGCGGATGTCGATATTCAAATTTTTGAACACCCCACGGGCATCCTGCGGTTCTAAATTTTCAACGACCAACGAAAGGGACTGTTCGTTCTGGCGGATGATGGTATTGTTATTGTTCAATTGTTCCCGAATCACCCCTGGTGGCAATACATAGGGTATTGGCATACGACTGCTATTTTCTTCGATATTGACCGTGTTTACGTCCAACGTGGTACCATCGTCGGCCGGATTGTTGTCCACCCCGGGATCCTGTAAGGTCTTTGTATAGGTACGCCAATCTCCCCGAACCAAATCGAGGGTCGCAAAACGTAGTACGGTAGGGCTGGTAAAGCCCGTCATGTACATTCTCATAAAACTGACCGACCTAAAATCGGTAATACCACCGACCGCATTGCTGAAATCACTCAAGGGAATTTTGTACTGTATCCACCGATAATTGACTTCGTCGCCATTCGGTATTCTATTTCCCGCAGCGACATCCTCGCGAATATCGGTAACGTATTTGTCGTTGATCGTGGTGTTCGGTTTTATGGCGATACGGTATTCATAATAACTGTTTACCGTATTCATGGTCAAATCGCGGTCAATATCCTCC
>JBARCC010000569.1:0-13816 GCA_049793635.1 Maribacter sp.
CTACAACGATCTTCAGACGTTACAGTTCGAATAACCATTGAGAACAAACACTAATACAAGAAATATACCCACATATGAGAGCAAAAATAGTAGCAGGAAATTGGAAAATGAACAAAAACTTAGCGGAAACGGAAGCCTTGCTGGCTGAATTATCGGCTAAATTACCGGATACGAATGCAGAGATCATGGTAGCACCAACCTACGTGAACTTGACCGGTGCGGTACGTGCTCTGGAAAGTTCTAAAATTGAAGTGGTCGCGCAGAATATGCACTATGCGGATCATGGAGCCTTTACGGGTGAAATATCGGCGGATATGTTATTGAATATCGGGGTAGATACCGTCATTATAGGGCATTCCGAAAGAAGAGCTTATTTTGGTGAAAGTGACGCCATTTTATCTAAAAAGGTGCTTACCGCCCTACAGAAGGGAATGCGCATCATGTTCTGTTTTGGGGAGGAACTGGCCGATCGTAAATCTGGCAATCATTTTAAGCTGGTGGAAAGTCAATTAAAGAATGTGCTGTTCAATATAGAGCCGTCGGCGTGGACGAAAATTATTCTTGCCTATGAACCCGTTTGGGCCATTGGAACCGGAGAAACAGCTTCTCCAGAACAAGCACAGGAAATGCACGCTTTTATCCGAAAGACCATATCGGAAGCCTTCGACAGTACAATTGCGAATAATGTGACCATTTTGTATGGCGGCAGTGTAAAGCCGGGTAATGCGGAAGAGATTTTTTCAAAACCCGATGTGGACGGTGGTCTTATAGGGGGAGCTTCGTTGATAGCGGACGATTTCGTGGCTATTATTAAGGCAATTTAATTGATGTAGTTTGGGAAAAATCCATCGTTGGTAGGCGGACATCTTTCTTCTTTTTAATCAAAAAATACCCGAACCTACTTCGGAAGTCGAATACGCACGGGTTTTTTGTAATTCGTGCATCCACTTTTGAGGTACGGATTTTCTTGCCATCTTTAGGTGACCTGGTTTAGTTTCAGCACCAATTTTAAATATTATAATGAGCGACACTACCTATATAGAATATCGATTTACCGTTGATCCGCCAGCGCCTGCTTCCGATATGTTGATTGCAGAGCTGGCCGATCTTGGTTTTGAAAGTTTCGTCGAGGAGGAAGAGGTCGTTTTGGCGTATATTCAGAAAGGGTTATGGTCTGCCGATATCCTAGAGGACTGTTACATGCTTTCGCATCCAAAGTTTAAAATAAGTTTTAGTTATATCGAAATCGAACAGGAAAATTGGAATGCCACTTGGGAGCAAAATTTCAAGCCGATCTTGGTGGACGATGTGTGTAGGGTACGTGCCCCTTTTCATGACCCTATAGATGTAAGGTACGATATCGTTATTGAGCCCAAAATGAGTTTCGGCACTGGCCATCATGAAACGACCCATATGATGTTACAGCATATTCTGCAATTGAATGTTAAAGATAAAACAGTGTTGGACATGGGGAGTGGTACCGGGGTCTTAGCGATTTTAAGTGGTATGCGGGGAGCTACGGTCATCGATGCCATTGATATTGATGAATGGTGCTATTTAAATGCCAAGGAGAATACGGAGCGGAACAACATGAATTTTATCAATGTTCTGAAAGGGGATGCGGCATTGCTCAACGCTAAAAGGTACGATGTGATCATCGCAAATATCAACAGAAATATATTGTTGGAAGATATTCCCGTTTACGCCCGTTCCCTTACCAAAAACGGGATTTTGTTATTGAGCGGGTTTTACACAGAGGATTTGGAAATGATCAGTCAGAAGTGCAACAGCTTCGGTTTAAGTTTCAAAAAAAAATTGGAACGTAACAATTGGGTTGCCGCAAAATATGTAAATTAGAAGCTATTAATTGGATTGAAATGGGAACAAAAGAAGAAATTTCAGTAGAATTGCTTTTAGAGGACGAAACGGTTAAACAAAATGAAATCGTTCTGTTCAATGATGAGGTAAATACCTTTGACCATGTGATTAATACCTTAATGTCGGTATGTGAGCATAGCCCTGAACAGGCCGAACAATGTTCATTGATTGTACATTATAAAGGAAAGTGTACCGTTAAAACCGGGGAATACGATGATTTAAAACCACGCTGTTCCAAATTATTACAAGCTGGGCTAAGTGCCGAAATCGTCTAGGGTTCGAAAAACGAAATATGAGGGTTTGATTAAGTATCTTTATTAGATTATGAAGATTCGTTTTCCTAGTATTCGCGCAACTTTATTTTTTCTTATAACATCGTGGTTACCTTCCGTGGTCAATTCTCAGGAATTACCTCCTATTCAAAGTTTTACTCCTCCAGAATATCAGGGTGAAAACCAAAATTGGGGAATAACCCAAGCTTCTGATGGCCATATTTATATTGCTAACAATCACCATTTACTCGAATACGATGGAGTTAGATGGACTTCCTTTCCATCCCCAAATGCATCTGTTTTTAGATCGGTAGCCGCTAAGGATTCCTTGATCTTTACAGGAAATTACATGGAGTTCGGTTTTTGGAAGAAAAATAGCTTTTCAGAACTAGAGTATACTTCTATTTCCGCACTACTTCAAGAACCCATGTTGGAGGATGAGGAATTTTGGAATATCGTTATGCTTAACGATTGGGTTTTATTTCAGTCACTAGATAGAATTTATAGCCACAACCTTAAAACGAAGACGTTTAAAATTCTCAATATAAAATCTACTAAAGCTCAGATTTTTAAGGTCGATGATACTGTATATTTTCAAAATCAAAATTTGGGAATTTATAAAATCGAAGATGGAACACCGGTTTTGGTCTTAGGGCCAATAGGTCTCGGAGGTAGAAATGTAGTAGGTATTTATAGAGAAGACAGCGACCTATTGGTAATTCTGGATAATGCACAAATGATTAAAACCAGAGGCGATGACACGTCGCCTGTACAGGTAAAGGTTGCTAAGGATATAAAGGGGTCAACGATTTACGGCACGGAAAGGTTAAGAGATGGTTCTTTTATTTTAGGAACTATTTCTAGGGGAATTTATCATATAAGCAAAGAGGGTAAGCTGCTCAACAATATCGATCAACGAAAAGGATTGAACAATAATACGGTGCTAAGTATTTTTCAAGATCGCGATGATAATTTGTGGTTGGGACTTGACAATGGCTTGAGTATCATAAATATGAATTCGAGATTTAAAGAATATCAGGATAATCTAGGTAGATTGGGTCTGGTTTATGTTTCCCAGTTACATGACGAATATTTGTATCTAGGCACTAACCAAGGTCTGTTTGCAAAGGTTCGAAATGTGGATGAGGATTTCAAAATGATTCCTGATACGGATGGTCAGGTATGGAGTTTAGACGTTGTGGACGGCACATTATTCTGTGGCCATAACAAGGGTACTTTTGTTGTTGCGAAAGAAGAGGCTACACTAATTTCTGAACTTCCAGGTACTTGGGGCGTTAAGGAATCCAAGAAAGATACAACTGTGCTCATACAAGGAAATTACGATGGAATTTCGACGCTGCAAAAAAAGAACGGACGCTGGGAATTCGGAAATATCATTTCAGGTTTTGAAACCTCAAGTAGATTTTTTGAGGTATTGGATACCAAAAATATACTTGTCAATCATGAGTATAAAGGGCTTTTTGAATTAACGATAGATGAGTCCTACACTAAAGTGATGGGTACGAAAACGCATTCCATAATGGGACACGGCTCAAGTTTGGCGAATTTTCAGGGAGATATTATTTATACATCCTTAGATGGGGCATTTAGAAAACGCAAGGATAGTTTAGTGTTCGAACCTGATTCGACCTTAAATAGCCTATTTTTTGAAAATGCAGGTGGAATTAATAGTATTCTTCTTCCCGATGATAATACGCTTAGGTTGTGGTGCTTTACCAAAAATGGTTTATCCTATATCTATCCCGACACTTTTAATGCTACATTAAGTCTTAAGACCATTCCCATACCAGATTTCTTTAGACGTAGTTTAGGCGTATCAGGTTTTGAAAACCTTAAACAAATAGAAAATGAACTCTACTTAATAGGGATTTCCAATGGCTTCGTAATCCTTGATACCAAACAACAAGAGAATTATACCTATGAAGTAGGGTTGAGAACCGTCTCCAGTTCAGATAGCTTCAACAAGATCACAAAGATGGATATGGCTCCTGGCCAAAATTTGAAATATGAAACTAATAACGTGCATTTCGAGTATAGCGTTCCCCAATACGATAAGTATACCGAGGTAAGGTATCAATATAGGTTATTTGGGCTACTTGAAGAATGGGGTCCATGGAGTACTTCAGCATCGGCAACGTTCAATAGTCTTGACTTCGGGGATTATCGGTTTGAGGTCAGGGCCAGGGTGGGTAACACGATGTCACGCAATGTTGCCAGATATAATTTTACGGTGAACAGACCATGGTATTTATCCATATTGGCCATTGCCCTTTATATTTTAGGTCTTGTAGCGCTCTCCATTTCAATACATAAGCTATATAAGTCTTATTACACGAATAAACAGAACAGACTACTAAAGTTGGAGAAAAGAAAGCTAAAGCGCAAAAAATTAAAGACAGAAAAGGAATTGATTCAGTTGAAAAATGAAAAATTACAGACAGAATTTAATTCCAAGAGCAGAGAACTCGCGATATCGACCATGAGTATGGTTAAAAAGAACCAGTTTCTTAACGCGATTAAAGAGGAACTGAATAAGGAAGAAAGGTCCCCTCATATTAAGTCGATAATTAAAACCATCAATAGAAATATTGAAGATGAAGATGACTGGAAGTTTTTTGAAGAAGCGTTCAACAATGCAGATAAAGACTTTTTACGCACGCTTCAAGAAAAACATGCAGAGTTAACCCCAAATGATTTAAAATTGTGCGCATATCTAAGACTAAATTTAACAACCAAAGAGATAGCACCTTTACTTAACATATCTGTAAAAAGCGTTGAGGTTAAAAGATACCGTTTGCGCAAAAAAATGAATTTGGAGCACAAAGACGGACTTACAGATTATATACTTTCAGTATAAACCCATACACATCAATTTTTTACCACTACATAAACACTACAAAGGCAAAAAGAAAGACTGTCTTAACTTGATATTTGGTTTTTTAGAAACCCTTTTTTTTATGTGTTTGACAGCTATTAATTAACAAATTCGTAAAAATTCACATCCAAAATTATGAATGTAGTTTTTTGTATAGGTTAATTTTTTCATGTTGCTAAATAGCTTCTTTACCTTACCACTTTCAAAGAACATATGGTATGAAGAAGATTTTTATTTTGATAGGATGTGTATTTTTTACCATGCCCATTCTTGCACAACAGTACACGATAGAAGGAAGTGTATTTGATGAGACCCAACAGCCTTTACCAGGGGTAAGTGTTTTTGTTAAAGGTACTGCAAATGGGACCTCTACTGATTTTGACGGTTTTTTTACGCTCAACACCGTTTCTAATGGAGCAACTCTAGTTTTCTCGTACATCGGTTTTAAAACTAGGGAGGTTACCATTTCAAACGGGGATGCGTTAAATATAACATTACAGGAAGACGTAAATGCACTTGATGAGGTTGTTGTAGTAGGATATGGAACTCAAACAAAAAAAGAGATCACAGGTGCGGTGAGTGTTATTGGCGTAGAAACAATTGAGGAACTAAATCCACAAAGGGTAGAGCAAGCGCTTCAAGGACAAGTTGCAGGAGTAAACGTAACCGCGCAGTCAGGCTCCCCAGGTAGTGCTTCTAACATTCAAATTAGAGGTATTTCTACCAACGGAGATAGCAGGCCCTTGATTTTGGTAGACGGTAACGTAATAGAGGATTTGAGCGTAATCAGCCCAGGGGATATAGCCAGTATTAATGTGCTAAAGGATGCAACGGCGGGTATATATGGGGTTAGAGCAGCAAACGGTGTTATCATAATTACCACGAAAACAGGAAAATTCAACTCAGAATTACAGTTCACCTACGATCTTTATGCAGGATATCAAGAAACGGAGCGAACCATACCGGTACTAAATGCTACAGAATATGCAGTTTTGGCCAATGAAGCGTTTGTGGCGGGTGGGCAGCAAGTACCTTATCCGTTATTGAACGGTTTGGGCGTAGGCACAAATTGGCAAGATGAAGTGTTTCAATCAGCACCTATTTTTAATCATAGTATTTCTGTTAGTGGTGGCGGTGAGAAATATCGGTTTTCGGCCAGTTCTGCACTTTTAACGCAAGACGGTATCGTTGGGGGTAACAAGGCTAATTTCAGAAGGTTTACTACAAGGGTAAATTTCAATTATGATATTCTTGAGAATTTGCAATTGACTACGAACCTAATTTATACCGGTACCAACAGAAGAACCTTACCCGAAAATGCTATTGGGTCAGTACTATTTAATGCTTTGAATAATGCACCAACTTTTAGTATTAGAGATGCTAATGGAGCTTTTACCTTGGCAGAAGGTTTAGGGAATGAAGTAGTGAATCCTTTAGCGCAAATAGCAAATACATTTAACAGCACTGATATCGGTAAAATTGCCGGTAAAATAGGGTTGAACTATTCTTTTTGGAATGACTTCTCTTTTGAAAATAGTGTTCAGTTCAACTATTCAGAGGTACAGGGCCGAACATTTTCACCATTAGCATTTTATGGCTCAGGTAAGGTTTTCAATAATGAGGATAGACCAAACCTGGTTACTAATAAAGATATATTTAGAGATTATACATTTGATTCTTTCTTAAATTATCAGAAGACCATCAATGATGACCACAACATAAAAGGTACCCTTGGGATGTCAATTTTTAGAACCCAAGGAGTGTTTTCTGGAGGTACTATTGGTTTCTTTGAAAATCAGGTGTCTTTTGCCGATGCAGATTTGGACAACGCTGTAGATGTAAGAAATGATCGCATTCTTGATGGCCTCAGCGGAAAGTTTGACGAGCGTTTATTATCATATTTCGTTCGTGGACAGTATGATTATAACGGCAAGTATCTATTGTCTGGGGTTATGAGAAGAGATGGCTCCACCAAGTTTGGACCAGATAACCGCTTTGGTTATTTCCCCTCTGGTTCTTTGGGGTGGATAGTGTCAGAAGAAGAATTCTTGAATGACAGCAACCTTTTAAATTTCTTAAAGTTTAGGGCCAGTTATGGTATTTTGGGTAATGATAGAATACCGGGTAACGGGTTTAGGGGAGTTTTAAATGGCGAAGGAGTTTATGTGTTTAATAATACTCGAGCATTTGGTAGAGCGGTAGGTGTTTTGCCAAATCCGGCGATACAATGGGAAGAGCAAAAAACATTGGATATCGGAGCGGATTTCCAATTATTCAATGGTGCCATTGATATTACGGCCGATTATTTTACCAAAACTACAGAAGGCTTATTACTACAGCCAGAAACATCTGGTATTTTAGGGGTTAATGCTCCTGGTGCTCAGCCTCCGGTCGTAAATGGAGGAGAAATAAAAAATAGTGGTTTTGAATTTGCTATTGGTTATAATTACAGGCCTTCCGAAGATTTTTATTTTAAAATTAACTACAACGCAACCTTCTTGGATAATGAAGTGATTTCGGTGAACAATGGAACAGGTTTTTTACCAGGTGGTGGTTTTGGAGTTGGCCAAGAACCCCCTTCAAGAATGGAGGCTGGTAAACCCATAGGATATTTCTACGGATTGGAAACAAATGGGTTATTTCAAAACCAAGCTGAAGTAAATAGTCATGCAACGCAAGTGAATGCGGCACCGGGTGACTTACGTTTCGTAGATCAAAACGGAGACGGTGTCATCAATGAAAATGACAGGACCGACATTGGAAATCCAATTCCAGACGTTACCATGGGTTTAAACCTATCTCTAAATTACAAAGCTTTTGATTTTACAGCCTATGCTTTTGCATCAGTAGGAAACGAGATTGTTCGTAATTATGAGCGTAATCAGCCATTGGTAAACCGTTCTGTATATGCTTTGAACAGATGGACAGGGGAAGGCACTTCAACAGATACACCTCGTGTAACTACAGGCGCAACATCAAACAGTTTATTTTCTGATTTCTTTGTTGAAGACGGTTCTTTTGTAAGAATACAAAATGCACAAATCGGGTATACGTTGCCAGATGCTATAATGTCAAGATTTGGAGCAGGTAAATTACGTGTTTATGCTTCCGTGAACAATGTTTACACTTTTACCAAATATCGAGGTTATGACCCTAGTGGAGCATCTGGTGTACCGCCAGGAGGATCTATTATTGGAGCAGGAATCGATCAAGGTTTTTATCCAGTACCTAGAACATATTTACTAGGATTAAATTTAAAATTTTAAGGTAATGAAGAACTACATGAATATAGATACTTTAAAAATCGGGATAGCGATTGCGCTAATGTCATTGACGATAATTGCATGTACGGATGATTTTGTAGAGGTTGATGCTTTTGACGAAACCACCGAGAATTTTTTCAATACAGAACAAGATTATCAAGATGCTTTGATTGCTGCTTATGACCTTTTACAGGCTAGTTATTTAAATGTAATGTTAGGGGAAATTGCATCTGATAATACATTGGCAGGTGGTGAGAGCGCTACCGATACTCCAGGTATTCAAGAAATCGATGATATGATTCATACCCCCGTGAACGCTCAATTGAGAAGTATTTGGTCGTGGATGTTCGCAGGAGTAAACAGGGCCAATTATGTATTGGAATTTAAGGATAAAATCGATTTTACCGGTAAAGAGGTCGTTATAGCCGAATCCACCTTTTTAAGGGCGTACTACTATTTTGAACTCGTGAAATGGTTCGGCGATGTTCCATTATCGGTTGACCAGCGTTTATTGTTCGGGGATCAGGATGTGGTAGCCCGTACCCCACGAGCTGAAGTGTATGCGCAAATAGAGCAAGATTTGATTTTTGCGGTTTCAACATTGCCGGTAACACAAACAGAAACAGGAAGGGCTACCAAGGGTGCTGCCCAAGCTTTATTGGGAAAAGTGTATTTGTTTCAAAATAAATTCGATGAAGCAGCGGTTGTTTTGGAGGATTTGATCGGTTCTGGATCTTATGATTTGTTAATGGACTATACTACCATGTTTGAAAACAACAACGAAAACAATGTAGAATCGGTTTTCGAGGTTCAATATACAGATATAGAAGGTGCTGGGTTTGATTGCCTGCAGTGTAGTGAGGGCAATGTGGCCGTAGGTTTTAATGGGATACGTAATTATTCAGGTCCTTTGTTTGAATCTGGTTTTAGCTTCAACATACCCACTCAAGAGGCCTTCGATGCTTTTGAGGCCGGGGACGCAAGGAGAGATACTGCCATTTTGGACATTGAAGCTTTTGCGGCTGCTAACGCAGATTTTAACAATGGGGCAGGGGTTAGTTATGTTGAAGGTTTTGAGCACACAGGGTATTACAATAGAAAATATATTGCCCGTCAAGGAGATTTAAATACAGGCGATGCTAATTTGACCAACCCGAATAATTATAGGGCTATCCGTTTTGCAGACGTGCTGCTCATGGCCGCTGAAGCGCTGAACCGTGGCGGAATTAGTGATTCTAGGGCGCAGACTTATTTGAACAGGGTAAGAACAAGAGCCACTTTGGACGATGTTACGGCTACAGGAGATGCCTTGACCGCAGCAATATATCAAGAAAGACGGGTAGAATTGGTGGGAGAGGGTCATCGTTTCTTTGATTTGGTCCGTACCGGAAGAGCAGCAACAGAAATTGATGGTTTTCAAGCAGGAAAGCATGAATTGTTTCCTATCCCTTCCATAGAAATAGAGTTAGCGGGTAACCGTTGGTCACAAAATCCAGGTTATTAAAAGTATAAACAGTATAATGATGAAAAAAATGAAAAATTGGTTACTATTCTTTTTGGCAATAGGTCTTGTAGTTGCATGTACCGATGATGATGAGGTGTCTTTTGCGCTTCAAGAGATTTCGGCGCCTTCTAACCTAAATGCAATTTTTGATATTGCACAAGATGAATCTGGAGAGGTGTCTATCACCCCCACCGGGGATGGTGCTTCCTTATTCAGGCTCTTTTTTGGGGATGTGGAAGGCGAGACTGCTACGGAAATAGCTCCTGGTGAAACGGTAACCCATGTTTATGGCGAAGGGGAGTACATTTTGCGCATTGTAGGAGTAGGTGCCACGGGTTTAACCAGTGAGTTAAGTCGTGTGGTAACCATTTCATTTTCTGCTCCTTCTGATCTCGTTGTAGAATCCGTAATTTCTACCAGTAACCCCTTTGAAGTAACCATTACTCCTAGTGCTGAAAATGCTACGGTGTACGATATCTTTTTTGGAGATGTGGAGAATGAGGAGGCCACAACGATCATGAACGGTGAGAGTGCCACCCATATATATGCCGAGGTTGGTGAGTATACGGTACGGGTCGTAGCTAGAGGTGCCGGCGCAGCTACTGCCGAATCTACTCAAATAGTTACCATACTTGGTGCTACCGACCCTGTAGAACTACCGATAACCTTTGAATCACAAACCGTAAACTATGTGTTCGGTGGCTTTGAAGGTGCTGACACGGCTTTGGAGGCAAATCCGAATGCTGGTGGTATCAATAACAGCACAACTGTTTTAAGAACAACAAAGACCGAAGGTGCTCAGTTTTTTGCAGGAAGCGCAATTACGGTGAATACACCGATAGATTTTTCCGCTAGTCCAATACTGGAAATGAAGTCATATTCCCCAAAAGCCAATATTCCAGTGAAGTTGAGAATAGAAAATGAAGATAATAGTGTAGGTTTTGAAGTGGATGTAAATACTACGGTTTCAAATGAGTGGGAAGTTCTATCATTCGATTTTAGCGCCTTTGATGTTTCTTCTACGCAATTTGTGAGAATAGTGGTATTTTATGAGTTTGTACCTGATCTGCCTGGTGATGGAAGTACGTACTATTTTGACGATATCCAAAATGCAGCACCTATTGATAACGGTGGCGGACAAGTATCTGGGAATGTGGATGATTCGGCAGCAACACAGGTGTCGTTACCGGTGGGTTTCGAATCTGCATCATTAACATATACCTTCGTTGGTTTTGAAGGCGCTGATTCTTCGGTCGAGGTTAATCCACTTACCAACGGTATCAACCCTACAGGAAATGCATTGCGTTCCATTAAGACGGAAGGTGCCCAATTTTTTGGAGGAACATTCCTTGATTTGGAGTCTTCAATAGACTTTTCGAATACTCAAAGCATCAGCCTAAAAACATTATCGCCTAAGGCAAATATTCCGGTAAGAATGGCACTTGAGAATTCAGCAGGAGGGGTAGATCAAATTTTTGTTGATGTCAATACTACTACAGCAGATGTCTGGGAAGAGTTGGTTTTTGACTTTAGCGAGGTATTCAATAGCGCATCTCAGTATAATAGAGTCGTTGTCTTCTTTGAATTTGTCCCGGATTTAGCAGGTGATGGTTCTACTTATTATTATGATGACCTTCAATTATTGGGTACCAATATAGGTGGAGGAGATAACACAGCTCCAAATGTGGATGACTCTGGGGCAACACAAGTGGCTTTTCCGGTAGGTTTTGAATCAACTTCATTGACGTACTCGTTTGTTGGTTTTGAAGGCGCAGATTCCGCTATCGAACCTAACCCACTAGTTGCTGGAATCAACCCGACAAGTACATCAATGAGAAGCACAAAAACCGCTGGTTCACAATTCTTTGCAGGCACGTTCTTGGATTTGGATGCCGCCATCGATTTTACTTCAACACAATCCATAAGTATGAAGGTAATATCACCAAAAACCGGGATACCAGTAAGAATGGCATTGGAGAATGCCAATGGAGGAGTGGACCAAATAGTGGTCGACGTAAATACCACCACCGAGAATGAATGGGAGGAATTGGTTTTTGATTTCAGTGGAGTATTCAATGATGGAGCCTCTTACACGAGAATGGTGGTATTCTTTGAATTTGTTCCAGATTTACCTGGTGATGGTTCAACCTATTACTATGACGATATACAATTGAAAAATTAAAAATAAGGAACATGATCTATTTTAAAAATTCTGTACTACTTCTATTGGTCATTGTAGCGATGAGTTCTTGTCAAGAAGACGAACCAGCGCTAGAGAGCCTACTTGTGCCCTCTAATTTGGAGATAGCCGCTGTTGTTAGGGAAGATCAAAGTGGTAATGTATCCATAACCCCATCTGCTGAAAATGTCCTCAATTTTCAAGTATTTTTCAATCCTGGTGATGACCCCAAAACTATTTCACCCGGGCAAACGGCCAGTTTTAGATACACAATATCTGGTCGATATCAAGCCCCGGTTACCGTAGTCGCTTACGGTGCAGGAGGAATAAGTTCAAGTAAAACCATAGTATTGGATATGGACGTTCGTTTGTTCATTGACCCTGTAACGTTAGCGCAAATAGCGGGAGATGGTAGTAAAAGATGGGTTTGGAACCAAACCGAGGCAGGCCATTTTGGTGTTGGGCCCTTGACCAATTTCTTTCCTGAATTCTTCAGTGCTGGTCCAAATTCCTTAAATCCGTGTTTATATGACGATGTCTTGGTATTCAGTCATGATGGAAATGATAATTACAGTTATGCACTTTTGCCCGGAACCGATAATTTGAGCTTTATCAACTGGACTGATGTAAATCGATTTTTTCCGGAGGCCACTCCCCAGCAGTTTGTTGATGAATGTCGGGATATCACCGATCAAGTTCCTTTTCAGACTACCTTCAGTATATTGAATAATGAGGACGGGAGCCGTACACTGGATCTCGGCGCTAGTTTCGCAAGTTATTTTGCAGTGGTTCCCGGGCAATATCAAATTGTGGAACTAACGGCAAATCGGTTGGTGCTTCGTGGATTTAGCCAACCGTTTAATGGTGATGCCCCTTTGGCATGGTACAGTACATTCGTGCCTGAGGGTGGTGGTATACCACCTACCGAACCGGTTGACACCGACTTTGATACACTAACATGGTCAGATGAATTTGACGTGGACGGTGCTCCGGATCCTACATATTGGAGTTATGATTTGGGAACAGGTAATAATGGTTGGGGAAATAACGAATCTCAAACGTATACCGACAGACCAGAGAACATTAGTGTACAAGATGGGTTGCTGAAGATTACAGCAAGGGCAGAGAATTTTAATGGAAGCGCGTATACGTCTGCAAGAATATTGACCTACCAAAAATTTGAGTTTACCTACGGTAGGGTAGAGGCCAGAGCGAAATTACCGACAGGTGGAGGCACGTGGCCGGCCATCTGGACCTTAGGAGCGGATTTTGAAACGAATTTTTGGCCTGCGGCGGGTGAAATCGATATTATGGAACACGTAGGGAATCAGCAGGATAAAATTTTTGGGACTACGCATGATCCAACCGCTTTTGGAGGTAATGCCAGAAGTGTGGAAACTACCGTTGTGGGAGCCTCGGATGAATTTCATGTATATGCGATGGAGTGGACACCTTCTGAAATTAGCTTCTTCGTAGATGACGTATTGTTCGGATCAGTCTCCAACGACCCTTCAAGACCTTTTAATAAAGATTTCTTCTTTATCATGAACGTTGCGATGGGGGGTAATTTTGGGGGTGCCATTGACCCTGCTTTTACCGAATCCTCTATGGAGGTCGATTATATACGACTGTATCAGTAAATGTTTTTACTTGACTCGGGGGTATACATCGGATTACCACCTAAGAAATTTATGAGGGTATCATAGTATGGAGCGGAGTCGAGATGTATTCGAAATCAGAATATTTCATTACTCGACGCCGATCACATTAAGAGCAATACATCTTTTTGGTGGAATATAGTAGTATCATTGGACGGTTCAGTAC
>JBARCC010000570.1:0-3503 GCA_049793635.1 Maribacter sp.
CCGTCTACCCATCTGGGCATTTGCGCCAAATCGCCAAGTATCCCTTCCAACATATAGGTTCTAGCGACTTCACTGTTCAGCGTGTCTTTCAAAACTCCCGCGCAGACCAGAAGCAGTTGTTCGGCAATAAAATTATCGCTTTCATGCATCATTCGAACATAGAGCGAATCCGCCTCGGGTCCATACAGTGTATGCATTGCCCCGTTGGGCATGGCTGCCTGCGTAGGTATGGGTTTGTTCAAAAGTGTTGACAACAGGGCTGTGGAAGTTTTAATACTGGTGATATAGGGCGTTTCCAAGGTATCCTTTTCAGGAGGATGATAAAATACGTTCCTTGCCTCATCTCTCTGGTTTTTATGAAGAATGGGCAGGACACTATCGGTAAAATAGGTGGGTTGAATCTTAAACGATGGATTGTTATGGGCCAACACCACATTTCCATACATGGGTAAACCGCTCCGTTCTGGCGAGTAATACCATTCATAATCGTCCCAAGCCCAGCCCGGTCCATATTTTTTATCTTGAAAGTTTCCGGTTACATACACCAGATGATTTTGCGTATTTAGAAAATTAAAGGCCGTAGAATCTTTGAGGTAAGGATGTAAAAAAGAGGGATCGCCTGTACCCTGAAAGAATAGCGTGTCGTTATGAACGATATACTGCAAGGCGGGCAACCGCTTCGGTAAAAGGGTCATCGCGGTATATAGGGTGAAGATTTTGGTGTTACTGGCCGGGGTGAAATAGGTATCACTGTTGAGCGCGTATACGGTATCCTTGCTTTTTGCATCGATAATAAAAATTCCGGTAAATTGGTTTTTATAAAACGCGGAAGATAATTGGGTACGCAAAGAGGTAGTGATCATCCGCTTTTTCGTGCTACATGCCGTGACCAATAAAAGGATAAGTAAAATCGTAGATAGGTGCTTCATGACTCCTAAAATACAAAAAGCTGGATGTGATCGCGAAATTAACTTTAACAGGAATCTGTTTACTTTAACTTTTTGTATGCAATAATACAACGGCTATTCTGTTTACCTTTATACAACAACAATCTAATAACTATTCAAAAAACATGTCCAATTCAATGCTTGAGTATAGTAAAATGGTACTAAAAAAAGTAAGTTTTGATACCTTACTTTTTTGTAAGGAGCTGAAAAAAGCCCTTAAGACATTGCTACCGGAAGAGGTGGAAGAATTAAAGATCTGGTTAAAAAATTTCATTAATGACAAACCGGAGTTACAACAAAGTTTATCTTATTTATAAATCATAAAAGAGCCACCCAAAAAGTGGCTCTTTTTTTTAGTACCCTTTTTTTAAGGTTTGTGAACCTTCTTAAAAAAAGGTACGAACCGCGTTTTGATGTGTTTTTTCGCAGTAGTGCTCTTGCCTGTGGGGATGACACCTCATTTGTAGCTGTTTCCGAAAATCTTTTGAAAATCATAGGGGTCACGGCCTAAAATAGGGCAACAGATGAGCTATGCATATAGCATTGGTGGCCCTTCGATTTCTGAAGACCTAAAAAATGGTTCGGTAATCGAATGTAGGGACACTTTTGAATTTACCCTACGGAATGCAATTTCTGATGATAGGGTCACCGGAAACTATAGTCAAAAAAATGATACTCTAATCAGCATATCTAATACCGATCCAAGCGGTATTCAACACCTCTCAAAAATCACAATCACGAACAAAGTACTCAATATAGTGCCTATTGGTCCCTTTATTTGTACTGAAAGATGCTCCGAAACGTATTAAAAGCGGGATTGATTATTTGTTCAGCGGACTTATGATTTTCACGTCCTGAAAGGCGATAGCGCCTCTTACCACCCCCGTAATCGTATCTTTTAGGGCCTCGGTAATCTGTACTTTTAACTCTTTTTTGTGGTAAATAAGACTTACTTCCCTTGCAGGAGAAGGCTCTTTAAAATATTTCAGGTTTTTTTTCTTTTTCTCATCAAGATCTATAGTGTTCAAAAAAGGCAATAAGGTCATCCCTAGGCCTTCGTTCGAAAGATTGATAAGCGTCTCAAAACTTCCGCTCTGGAGTCGAAAATGGGTTTCGTCCAGTTTAGGGGTCTTGCATAGGTTCAACACGCCCTCCCGAAAACAATGCCCGTCCTGTAAGAGCAGTATATCGGAAATATCCAGGTCTTCGGGCACGATGTTCACCTTATCCCTCAACCGATGTTCTGCCGGTACGTATCCCACGAAAGGTTCATAGTACAGCGGCCGCTCCTTAATGAAATCTACCTCTAGCGGGGTGGCCGCTATAGCGGCATCCAAATGTCCATCCTCGATATTTTGAATAAGGCTTTCGGTATTCTGCTCCTTAATGATCAAATTTACCTTTGGATAACGTTTTATGAACGTTTTTAAAAACATGGGGAGTAATGTGGGCATGATGGTCGGGATAATGCCCAACACATAATCCCCTCCGATATACCCTTTTTCCTGCTCTACGATATCCTTGATGCGGGCAGCCTCGTGAACGATGTTCTTGGCCTGGGCAACAATTTTTTTTCCGACCTCGGTGATGGTAATGGGCTTCTTACTCCTATCGAAGAGCAAGATGTCCAGTTCATCTTCGAGCTTTTGCACCTGCATGCTCAGGGTAGGCTGGGTTACGAAGCTTTTCTCTGCTGCCAAGGTAAAATTCCGATATTCGGCCACCGCTAATACGTACTGTAATTGGGTAATGGTCATAAAACTTTTGTATTGGAATAAAGTTATAAAAAGCATCAGAAAAATCTATATAACTTCAAAAATTTATTTAAATACTTTATAATGATAAAGAATGCTGTCCAAAGGTCGGTTTTATTGAGGGTTTGGCTAATTCAAGATCATTCGCTAAACAGAAAACTCAGGCCAGAAGCGTGAATAGATGCTCGATGTCAGGTTTAAATCTCGATTTCACCGATTACTATGATCTGAAAAGCCTACCGTGTCTAACGGTAGGCTTCATAAAATTGTATTGATGATCGTTATTGACTACTGGAAAAGGACCTTAGAATCTTATGGTCAATGCAAAATCTTGGTCGGTGACCTCAAATTTGGCATCGCTAAAGGTTGGTGGTCCCATGAACATAGGGTTATTGCTCATTGCATAGTCTTCGTTCGGCATACCGTTCGATTCAAAGTCCATTCGCCCGTTATCATTGCGATCATGTAAGATCATGATGGCATAGGCTCCGGGAGTCACGTTTTCAAAGGTGAAGGTGGTTTCCCCGGGCGCAGCATTCTTTTTTAAACTCATAAGACCTTCCGATTTCATAAAGGTATCCGAAGAATGAAGGGATGCCAAGAGGGAACCTTCGGCGTTCAACACATGTTCTAGGGTTACGGTTACGGTGCTACTCGTTTCGGTTTGGGCTTTAATACCAAAACTGAAACATACTACTACTGCAAAAAGGACTAGATTTTTCATAAGGTTTGTTTTTAATTATTAATGATGGGACAAATATGCAACCCAACGCTTGACATTTATATTAATAGATACCGAACT
>JBARCC010000571.1:0-2471 GCA_049793635.1 Maribacter sp.
ATGATATTCATAACGTGTGGTTTTGTAAGTTACTGATTTTACTGTTCTTTTTTAGGTGGTATTTTTTATGAAATCCTCAAAGTTGAAAAGCATAAATAATCTTTTTAAAAGTAAATTTTAGTTTAAAGATACTTTTATAGGATAATTTTTATGCTTAGGAAAACCTTATAATTGTGGAGGATATTATTATAAAATTACAATTTAAATTTTAAGTATTTGAAAATCAGAGTATTGTAAAACTAAAGAAATCCTCTTTTCTTAGCTTCGTTGATGAGTGCCAAGTCGTTGCCGTTTTTTATATCGAAAATGGATTTTAATTGTCTTTTCCGGGCCTCTACCGTGGTGTTCGCAGAACCGATCAGAGGGGCAATATCCCTAGTATGGATACCTTGCGATAGGTGATAGAGAATTTTTTGGTCCTGTTCGTCGATACTGATATCGGTGGACATTCTTCTTCTCAGGGCCGCAAGGGCGCTAGCCGTATAATAGGGCGAATTGGCGCTAACCGTTTCGACCATGGCCTTTAAGGAAAGTTCGTCAATCTCAGATTTCACCATATATCCATCAGGATTTACAGTTTTGAAGATATTATTGATTCTATAATTATCGCTGTAGGAGGACATGAATACAATCTTGGAATCGGGTACCTCGGCACGTGCGATTACTGCCAGGTCGACGCCTGTTCTTTGGTCTTTTGATTCTGGCGAAAAAAGTTGGATGTCCAATAATATAATAGAATAGGGTATGCCCCGTTTGGAAACCTCTATCTTGGTTTTTGCCTTCTCAAAACTTTTAGCGATTTCCACTTTTACATCAAAGCCATTAAACTCGGAGTCCTCTAAGATGTATTTGTACCCCAGGGTAGTCATTTCATGGTCATCTACAGCTAAAATCCGAACAGTATCCATATAAGTCTTAAAAAGATTCTTCTCAATATACTAAACGTTTTGATATTGCATGTTAGTATCTAGATTATTCTTAAGATTTTTTTTGAGCGGGAACTTCATGGTGATGGTAGTCCCTTCCCCTTTAATGGAATGGGTATTCCAAACACCGTTTAATTTGAGCACCCTAGAACCAATATTGCGCATCCCGATTCCTTTTCTACGTTTGTTCACATTGAATCCTTTGCCATTATCGCTGATCATAATATTGAAATGGTCTTCGTCGATATCGAACGTCACGTTGAATTCCGTGCATTGGGCATGTTTAAGGGCATTATGAAAAGTTTCCTGCACAATACGATAGACATTTATCTTAATTTCTCCGTCGAGTGCATCCCAATCCTCATGTACATTAAAATTAAAGTTTGCTGTTATAGGGGTATTCGTACTACTATTTTGTAGTAGAATTGCGATTGAATCTGTGAAATTATTGATTTTCTGATATGCGGAATGACTCAGTTCATGCGAAATTGTACGAATTTCGTTCTCTATTTCTTGTAACGAGGAAATAGCCTTTGATTTTTCATTGATGGCCTCTTCGGTAGCCCTTTTGTTCAAACCCGTTAAAACCATACGTGCGCCCAACATTTTTCCTAAAACCCCATCGTGCAGTTCCTCGGAAATTCTTTTCTGTTCCATACGTTTAACTTCATCTACCTTTTGTTTTTGGGTCAACATTAAGTTGAATATTTCTTGGTTGGTTTCTTGTTGCTGCCGATCGAAACGTAGTTTTTGTTTTCTAGACCGTTCATTGACGACGATGTAAATGGAAAGGCCTAGCAGAAAAAAACCAGCGGCGATGCCCGTCCACATTTGTTTTTGTTTGAAAAGGGATTCTTTTTCACTCTCCAATTCCACATTTTCGGCAATGAACTCATCGGTTTCGAAGCGTATACGGGCAAATTTATTTTGCAGTTGTCGTTCTTCTTTTTGTAAACGATCATCTAAATCCCGGTACTTTTTAAAGTAGTTGGAGGCATTGTCTTTATCTAGCTCTGCTAGAAATGCCCAGGTCTCGAGTAATTTTTCATTGTTTTCGCTTTGTATGGACAGCTGTTCGGCTTTCTTTGCAAATTCAATAGCCAATGTAGTATCCTTCGCATAATACTTAAATTCTGCATAATTAAAATAGGTACCTGCAAGGCTAGGAATTTGATTGTTTTTTTTTTTAATAGCTATTGCTTTTGAGAACGCGCTATTGATACCAACGGTATCATTATTGTAAAGTTTAGATGCAGCTAGGTTGCTTAGACCAACGGCATAAAGTCCGGGTTCGTTCATCTCCAAGCCATTGGTACTAACAACAGTTTTAAAATTTTCAATTGCTTTATTGTATTGTTTATTATTTTTATATACAATACCAATATTATTTAAAATTCTGGCTTTCTTGAAATCATTTAAGGTATCCTTTTTCAAATAAAAAAGTGCTTCATTATAATAGCTTAATGACTTCTCAATCTCTCCTAAAGCTCCTTGTGTAATTCCTAGTACATTATAGCACAAGAATAGATTTGAATTGTCGTTAAT
>JBARCC010000572.1:0-14069 GCA_049793635.1 Maribacter sp.
CTAAGGGTTTCATGCCTGCAACTACGGTAGGCCAAGTTTCGAACGAAAGTTAAAAGAGGTTCATTGTTGGTTAGAAGTTCAATCATTGAGGTTAGATTTAGTTTCGATTGTTCTATTTTTGATTAAAATGGCGACCATGCATTCCATACATGAATACCGTAGTGCGTTTATCGACTACCTAGAAGCAAAGAAAATCACCAAAGAACCTCGTAATCTTTACGAGCCTGTAAGCTATATTCTGGGACTGGGCGGGAAACGGCTAAGGCCTATATTGGTGTTAATGGCTACCGAAATTTTTGACAAGGATTATACGGAAGCGCTGGATGCTGCCTTGGCCATTGAGGTGTTCCATAATTTTTCATTGGTTCATGATGATATTATGGATGATGCTCCCGTGCGCAGGGGAAAAACGACCGTTCATGAAAAATGGGATGTCAATACCGGCATCTTATCCGGCGATGCCATGTTGATCATGGCCTATCAGTTATTCGAGGGGTATGAGCCTTTGGTATTTAGGCAATTGGCCATGCTATTCAGCAAGACCGCCCTTGAAGTCTGCGAGGGCCAGCAGTACGACGTCGATTTTGAGACGCGTGATGATGTGATGTTGCCAGAATACCTGAAGATGATCGAATATAAAACCGCAGTGCTGGTCGCAGCGGCCTTGAAGATGGGCGCTATCGTGGCGGGCGGTTCAGCTCAGGCCCAAGCCGATATGTATGATTTCGGGCTTAATTTAGGGATCGCGTTCCAATTGCAAGACGATTATCTAGATGTGTTCGGTGATCCAAAAACCTTTGGCAAACAGGTCGGGGGTGACATTATAGAGAATAAAAAGACCTATTTATACCTTAAGGCGATGAATTCTGGGTCTGAATCTATTAAAAAGGAACTGGAGCATCTGTATTCCATTCAACCCAAGGAAACCGAAATCAAAGTAAACGCGGTACGGGCCATCTTTATGAAAACAAAAGCGGACGAGGCTACGCAAAACGCGATCAAAGACTATACGGAAAAGGCCTTTCAAGTTTTGGTAAAAATTGACATTTCGGCTGAAAAGAAGAGCTTGTTAAGACAATTCGGGGATAACCTTATGAAAAGAAAGGTCTGAACAAACGTTTTAGCAACGCCTTTATAAACGGTAGAGGCTTTGGGCCACTCATGATTTTGACATCTTGCCAAAGCGTTGATTCTTCCCCCAAAAAGCCAAAAATTTCTTGCGGTTTTCTTTTTTTGAAAAGGGATTGGAATACCTCATGGCCCATGTCATTTCTTTGGTAAAGAACATCAAGAAAAAGCAGGTCGTAATACCAAAATTTATTTTTTAGATTCAGCTCGGAAAATGGTTTGCCACTTTTTAGAAAACCAATGATTTTGGGCACCTTTTTGGCAGAGCTCATAAAAGTATAGCCTGTACTTGCCTTTGCCCAACCCCCGGCCATGCCGATGTGCATTATATCCTTAGTATTGCGTTCCCAAAAATGATAACAGGTCATGGGGATGCTTCCTTTTTCGGTATCCGTAATTTCAAAGGATGCACAGTGCAAGGTGTTTTTTAAATACGCTTTGATCGCCTCTTCATATTCTTCATCGGGTAGCCTATGCTGTGAGAACAAAGTGTACTCTACTAGCCCTTCCGTTTCCGAAAAAGGGAGCACATACATAAAACGTGTATTTCCTTTTTGTGGGACGGAAAAATCCATAAATGTAGCCTCGTCCTTCTTGAAAATAGGGGTATCCGCTTTGATGAACCAGCCGATAAAATGTTGTTGCAGCACAGGATATTTGGTCTGGTTGCTAGCCATTTTATAGTCAAAAATACTATTGAATGCCTTTTTCGCCGTGTATTTCGAATTGCTGGTGGTTACAGAAACCACAGCATCTTCCTCTATAACCGTAGTAACGGTTTCTTGCCTAAAGGTAATATTAGAATATGTTTTTATGCGGTTAAAATAGTGTTCATAAAAATCGATGCCGCGAAGCATCTTATACGTGTATGGCGCGATTTCAAATGTTTTTGAAAATTGTGGCCCCCCAAAATAAATTTTTTTCCATTGCTGATGTACAATTTCATCGAACTGCCCTGCTCCTTTTTCCCAAAAGCACCAGGTACGGTCATTGGTTTTTTTAGCATCCTTGTCGAGCAATAAAATCTGCTTGTCTTTAAAGAAGGCATCTTTCCCAAGGGCATCCGCTAGCAACAGGCCAGATGCACCTGCGCCAATGATGATGTAATCAAAGTTGTTCATGAATGGATACGTAGCCTATGGAGGCTTTTCAATTTGTCCAAAAATACAAAATAACAAAAGGATTCAACTGCTAGCCACTGGCTTTTAGCAACCGGCAAAATCGGTTGGTACGTTATTTGATTCTGAGCGAATTAGATTATTTAGGTGAGCTTTTAAAATTCACAGAGAAAAGATAAACACCAACAGCGAATGGCCAGAAGCTAGTTTAAGGTGTAGCGCACCCCTAAAAATGACCGTATTCCTTGATTGGGCCCATATACATAGGAGGGGTCAAAAGTAAGTGCATTAGGGTTATTTGCCGTGGCCACGGCATTCCCGTTGGCATCAAAGGTAACTTCTTTGTCAAAGGGGTCGTTGGCCCTTGCGATGATAAAAGGATTCCCTCGATTGGGTGTCCAATCCAGCAGGTTTTTGACCCCGGCATACATTTCAAAATCCTTGATTCCAGCATAGGAAAATTGTATGTTTTGGATACTCCAAGTGGGGGAAAAATCGCTTCTGGGATCGTTATCCCCTAAAGTTGGCAGGCGCATGGGCCCGTATACATTTCCGGTATAGTCCATTGTAAGGCCCAGTGATCTTATGGTATAGGATACATTCCAATTGGCGGAGTAACTTTCTGTCAAAATCTGCCTGCGTTGAATGCCCTCTTCGGTATTGGTTACGTCCTGAAAGGTACCCCCCAACAAGACTTTAAACCCATTGGGGAACGCTACGTCTATATTTGCACTAAACCCTTGGGAAATGGATGTTCCATTAAGGTTGTCATATATTATTTGATTGGGATTCGTGTCGTAGTCGGGGATGATGCTATTTTGAAAATTCGTATAGAACACAGATGCGTCAAAACTCAAAAACGTACCGTTATCGGCGTAGATTTTTTTTAAATAGTTGAGGTTTACGTTTACAGAACGCTCTGGTCTTAATTCTTCTGCAATAATGACTTCTCGGGCACCGGTTAACGCGGCATGCTCTTCGGTAAAGAGATTTACCACTCTAAAACCAGTGCCGGCATTCAAGCGCAAAATATCATTATCGCTAAACTTAAAACGATATGCCGCCCTTGGGGTAAAGATATTGCCATGCCGTTGATCATAATCGTATCGACCCCCCAACAGAAGGGAGTGTTTTTTATTGAAGGCAATTTCATCCTGTACGAATAGGCTGGGAATGACGACTTCATCGGGTCGGTTGCCGTTTACATCTGAAGTCGCAGGCGTGTTGTCGTCATAATAATTATAGCGCAGTGCAGTACCCACGAGCAGGCTGTGTTTCCCCATCGATTTGTCCCAGGTCAATTGGGAAAAACCGATTCGCTGGTCCGCCAAATAGGGGACATCGCCATATACCGAGTTTTGACTATGGTCATTATAGGAAAAGGATAATATCATCTGTTCCGCCACCGGAAGTTGGTATTTGCCCAGAACCTCCCACCTTCGGGTATAAATACTCTCCCCATATACCTCATCTCCCCCTCTAAACTCGGGAGTCCATTGTAATTCTCCGCCCCATCGGTCCTCATAAAAGTAACGACCGGCTAAGGATAAAACCCGCGAGTTATCCCTTTTAAAGTTCCATTTTTGAAAAATAGAGATACGGTCTTGTAAGGTAAGGTCGGTAAAATTATCATTATTGTTATCAATGGGATTGTCGTATTTGAAGTAATTGACGCCCAATAATACATCTGTCTTTTTGCCCACATTAAACTTTGTACCCACATCAAGATTATACTCCCCCCAATCGGTGATAAAACTGTCCCCTGAAAATTCTGGTGCGTTCAAACTATTCTTGGTGATGATATTGATAAGGCCACCAACGGCCTCACTCCCATAAAGGGTCGAGGCCGGTCCTTTTACAATCTCTATCTGTTCGATGAGTGAATTCGGTATGCCCGATAATCCGTACACGGTGCCCAGACCACTTACAATGGGCATACCATCGATCAATACAAGGGTATAAGGACCTTCAAGCCCATTGATATGGATATCCCCGGTGTTACAGACATTGCAATTAATTTGTGGGCGCACCCCGTTCACGTTCTGTAGGGCCTCAAAAATACTGGCCGTTGGATTTTTCTTAAAAAAAGCGGGGGTGTATACTTCTACGGGGACGGGGCTTTCCAATCTGCTTACCGGTTTTAACGTGCCTGTGACCACCATTTCATCCAACGATTCTATAGCGGGTACCATGTCGATATCGATGGTGAGCATCCTATTTGGCATGATATGTATTTTTTCCCTGTAGGTTTCGAACCCGATGGTAGTGGCAAAAAGGGTATAGTCGCCAGGTTCGATATCCTTAAGGAGATAGCTTCCATCTTCGACAGAAGTGGTTCCTTTCGAAGACGCTTTTAAGTACAGGTTCACATAGGGGAGGGGTTCTCCATTAGAGGTCACCTTTCCTGTTAGACCGCCCTGTTGTGCATGGTTGACGCCAAAAAAGAACAAGGATATCACTAAAACTATATTTTTAAACATCTAAATTAAAGTTTAGACAAATCTAAATAATTGTTTTTATAAATAAAAATGTATTTTTGGGGAGCTATACTTGATTATGACATTATCCGAGGAAGATTATATTAAGGCAATTTATCATTTGGGTGAAACGGATGGAGCCTCCGTTTCCACGAATGCCATTGCTGAACAGATGCACACCAAGCCATCTTCCGTGACGGATATGATCAAAAAACTATCCGAAAAATCTTTGGTCCATTACAAAAAATACAAAGGGGTATCCTTAACGGAAAGCGGTCGAAAATCGGCGTTGTCGATTGTTAGAAAGCATCGGTTGTGGGAAGTTTTTTTGGTAAATACCCTGCAATTTTCATGGGATGAGGTGCATGAAGTGGCCGAGCAACTGGAGCACATCAAAAGCGAAGCCCTTATCGATAAACTGGATGCCCACCTGGGATATCCTAAAATTGACCCACACGGCGACCCCATACCAACCAAAGACGGTGTTTTCAAGAAATCTGTGAAAAAACTGATCAGCGAGCTGCCTATTTCCAGTTCGGGGGTTTGTGTAGGGGTCAACGATTCATCCGCAGCCTTTTTGAAATTTTTGGATAAAAACAAAATTGCCTTGGGCGATACCCTTACCATCTTGGACCGTGAGGAATTCGATGGTTCGGTGACCTTAACGACCAAAGCCGGGAATACACGAATATCGGAACAGATCGCAGCGAACCTGTTCTTGGAAATAGCGGACCATTAAACCAGTATTTTATAATTATTAAAACTATGCAATTCATAATTGACTACTTTGAATCTATCGACCCGGTGTTGGCCGCTTTTTACGCCACCTTATTTACATGGGGCTTGACCGCCGCAGGGGCGGCATTGGTATTTTTGTTCAAAACATTGAACAGAGCAGTGTTGGACGGGATGCTGGGATTTACTGGCGGGGTCATGGTGGCTGCCAGTTTCTGGAGTCTTTTGGCGCCTGGGATAGC
This sequence comes from Maribacter sp., assembly GCA_049793635.1. Lineage (GTDB taxonomy): Bacteria > Bacteroidota > Bacteroidia > Flavobacteriales > Flavobacteriaceae > Maribacter. Next base: position 5,701 of record JBARCC010000572.1, read on the forward strand.
AATGAGTCCCGGAGAGGGTTTCGTAAAAGTAATCCCGGCAGCAGTTGGGTTTTTAATGGGTTCGTTGTTCATTTTCGGGTTGGATAAAATTTTGCCACACTTACACATCAATTTTAAGGAGAGCGAAGCGGAAGGGGTCAAAACGCCTTGGCACAGAACGACCCTTTTGACCTTGGCGATCACCTTGCACAATATTCCAGAAGGGTTGGCGGTCGGGGTCCTGTTCGGTGGGGTCGCCGCTGGTTTTGAAGGGGCTTCCATAGGAGGTGCAGTAGCGCTGGCCTTGGGTATCGGACTTCAGAATTTCCCCGAGGGTTTCGCCGTGGCCATGCCCTTAAGGCGACAAGGGTTGAGCAGGACCAAAAGTTTTATGTACGGCCAAGCCTCTGCCTTGGTCGAACCCATTGCCGCAGTATTGGGGGCTTGGGCAGTAATGACTTTTCAACCCATTTTGCCTTATGCACTTTCTTTCGCTGCCGGGGCCATGATATTCGTGGTCGTGGAAGAGGTAATCCCTGAGACGCAGCAAGATAAATACACCGACATTGCGACCATGGGATTTATAGGCGGGTTTATCATTATGATGACGTTGGACGTGGGTCTCGGGTAGGAACATACTTCTGAAGGTATTGGAAAATCCACCCCCTTTACGGAACACTAAGAAGCATGTGTAAAAAGAGGAAACAATTTTTTTACAGGAATAAAAGCGAATTGGTAAGGGTCTTATCCGAAAAGGGCAAGAGGGTAAAAAACGTATTGTAGCTTTGAACAAGGCGCTTATCAAGGGAGTTAAAAGCGGACCATCTAGTGCTACCCTCGGTAGTATATAGGAGGATGCCCTAAACAAGTTTAATAGCCGACAACGGGTACTTCATTAGTGTATATGCAATGAACGATGTCAACGTCATTGTCAGATACACTACGATAGAATCCGGTGAACGGCAATCTTTAAAGGATGCACTTCCCAAAGCACCTAAAATGAGATTCAAATGAAGGGCACCTTCACTTTGCCCACCCTTAAAAAGAACCAATAAGATGAAAACCTTTAGAATTACCACAACCTTAATTCTCGTTACGATGCTATATGGTTGCGGCCCTGAGAAACCTAAGACAGATTTTGGAAGTGTACACGCAAAGAGTGTCGAGAAAGAAACGGATACACTTGCCGAGTACTTTAGACCGTTCAAATCTGAACTACCAACAATAGGGCTTTTAATGTATGATGGAGTTTTGCAAAGCGAGGTCATTGCGACGTCTGATGTTTTTTCAAAGCCGACCGAAGATGGAAAACAGCTCTTTAACGTGATCTCCATTGCAGAAACCGAACATGAAATCACGACCGAAGAAGGGATGCGTTTCGTTCCTGAGTACACTTTTGAAAACTGCCCTGAACTGACCGCTTTGTTCGTGCCCAGCGCCTACGACATGTATGCTCAGGTTCACAATGAGAAAATTGTGGATTTCATTAGGGCAAAGAATAAGGAGACCAAATATACCGTAAGTAATTGTGCCGGGGCGCAATTGATAGGGGCTTCCGGCATTGCCAAGGGCAAGAAAATCGTCACATGGATCGGGGGTGGAGAACAGTTACAAAAGGACTATCCAGACTTGAGGGTTCAAAACGACAGTTTGGTGACCTTTGTGGAAGACGGAAAATTTTTATCGTCGAACGGGAACTTGGCAAGTTATATTTCCGCTTTGGAGCTGCTCGAAAAAATGACCGGCCCCGAGCATAGAACGTTCGTTGAAAGTTATCTTTATCTGGACCGACTTCAACATTGGGGCAAGTGAGTGACCCGGCACAGTGGCTTGTGGGGCTACCTTGATTTGTCATTCTGGCCCATGAGATAGATCGGCTTGGTTCGGGTAAAAGAAAAGGTGTAAATGATTTCAATCAGTAATCTTACAGCATTCTCACGGTCATATAGAATTTTATGGGAATACCTTCTTGGTTTTGGGGATGAACAACACCATGTTGAACGTAGATTGATTTTGAATAAGCACAGTACATGAAGCGCTTAAAACTAAAATGAGCCATTGATGAAGGTTTGGAAAGAAGTGGAAGTGATGTCAAATAAGCGACATTATCTTAAAAGTAGATGATGGGGAATAATAGGGTATCCGCAAGAGCGCAATATGACTTGGTTGAATTTATAAATTAAGGAATTAAGTTTTTTGGTACCCATCAGACCACAAATTACTATTGCCTTTAAAAAGTGTTTTGAAGAGTTAGCGGAACGCCCAGAATTGGCCAACGATGCTTAGACCCTTGCTGACTCATTAAAATACTACGCTTAAAAAAACATTTATTTTTTTATCACTTTGCTGGGGTAGATGACATTTTTATAAGCAGAATTTTGGGTGAGCGCACAAAGTTTGTCAAACACGTATACTGTACGACGAATCAATGGATAGCGTAGACTTTATAAGTGCCTGACATAATTTTTTAAGGTTTCTGTAGTTATCCAAAATAGAGCGGCTTGATCGCATTGCCCAACAAAAAATTAATCTTAGTATATTTTAAAAATGGCTTCACAGAAATCGCGTTGGTATTTGAACGTTGTACTCATTTTGACCGTGCTGGTCTGTTCCACGATATTGTTATTGCACTTTAAAAATTGGGTAACCTTGGATAAGGAAAAGATAGCATTGCGATCGGGTTTTTACCATGTGTCCATTCCTTTTAATGAATTGGACAGTGTACAGATTGTACCCCGAATACCACCGATGCTACGTGTGAACGGTTTTTCGGCCCTGGAAAAGGAAAAGGGAATTTTTAGGGAATTCAAAGATTCATTGACCGATAAGAAGGTATATGTTTTTGCGGATAATATCAATCAGCAAAAACTGAAACTGGTGTATGCCGATTCGCTCGTGGTATTTTTCAATTTAAAAGATTCATTGGAGACCCTACAAATAATGGAACGTTTAAAAACGAATGTAGTATCTTCTGAAAACCCGAACTAAATTCCAAAATGAGCTGCTCATGACACGAATTGGCATTAAAATTGAAGTCATCAATCTCTAAAATTAAAATATGAAAAAAGGATATTTGGTATTAACCGTCAGCCTACTGTTCGCAAGCTTTAGCGCAAAGGCGCAACATGATTTGGTATTGAACATCAAAGGAATCAAATCTGACAAAGGGGATATTCGCTACGCCATCTACACCGATCAAGACTCTTTTTTGAGTATGGAAAAGGTATTCAAGGCGGGTGCACAAAAAGCTAAAAAGGGAAACATAAGTGTCAACATAGAGGATTTACCCGAAGGCCGCTATGCTATTGCCATCTATCACGATGAAAACGGTAATGAAAAACTGGATACCAATATGCTTGGCATCCCGAAAGAAGACGTTGCTTTTTCAATAGGGAAAATGAAAACCTTCGGTCCGCCAAAATTTGAGGAATGTGCTTTTGATTTCAAATCTGATATGGAATTGGATATAAAGATCGAGTAAGAAAATGGATATTTCTTCTGATTAACAGGAAGAAAGAATACGTGCACTACTGTTTCAAATGGAACAGATTAACACGAAAAGGCTTCCTGAAAAGATTGTACTCCTGTCAATTCGAGCCTTACGACTACGATCAAGACTGGCTTTCGTAGAGAATTCCGACATTTTGATCTTGAATGCATCTCGACTCCACTCGATGTAACAGCAACTTCATAATAGGTCTTTTTAGACCCTCTCTTTGTAATTTTTTCACTAATTTCAAGTTACAAACACTTAATTAATAATGAATTATGGAAACTAAAGAAATCGCAGAGAAACTGGTCAAATGGTGCAATCAGGGAGATTTTGAAAAACCGTATCAAGAACTCTACAGTCCCCATATCGTGAGTATCGAAAATGATGGTAGTGCTGAAGGTGCTTTCGTTGAGGGCTTTGAGGGGATCCAGAAAAAGGGGGAATGGTGGCAAGAGAATTTTGAGGTGCACAGCAGCAGCGCGTCACAACCTATCGTGGCGGGTAATTGGTTTTCGTGCATCTTTACGATGGACACCACGCATAAACCTTCTGGACAACGTTCCACCATGGAAGAAATTGCGGTCTACCAAGTACAAGATGGGAAAATTGTTAAAGAACAATTTTTCTACGATGAAGAAGGTTGAAAAACCATAGTTTCAGTACCTGACTTTTTTGAAGTACTAAAGCCAATTTCTGATGGTGTAATAAAAGCATGGCCTTTGATATCATTTTTGAATGGAATATCAAAGGCCATGAATGCTATACTGATCAAAGTTTATTTTCCTTTAAAAACCTTAACCTCTTTCCCCGTACTATAATAAATATCGTCGGTAACGTAGTCTACATCGTAAATGGGTTTGTTGTTTTCTAAGGTGATTTTATCCAGTTCTTCCCCGGTTTCCTTATTTACTTTGATCAATAATTTTTCACCATTATCGCCCTTTGCGAAAATTAAGGCGTAATTGTCGGTCTCTTGCATTGCCAGATGACGGTCTTGAACGAATTGCTGACCAAAAGCACCGCCAATATAGCCGGCCTCACCAATGGCCTTTGCCTTATTCCCAAAAAGCGCATAGGAGTTTGAATTCGTTACCACATCGCCGTTAGGTGTTTTATAGGTTTGGCTGACGGTCAATTCTGCCGAAGCAACCGACCCTACGATCTGGCCCGCAATCAATGAACTTTTCAATAATCTCCGTCCCAATTCACCGGGTTGGGTATAGGTGTTATGAAAAAGTACGGTTCCCGATTTATCTACACCGACCACTTCCGATTCTCCTGAAATGGAAACATTGTTCGGGAAGAGTTCAAGACTGGAAATCAGTTTTTCATTTTTCAATTTTAATTTGGCGTAAGGTTTTGGTTTCTCATCGGTATTTTGGTTGAACCTGTACAGTTCTTCATCATTGAAAACGATGAAGTCTCCGCTTTTTTCATCATATTCCGCAAACGTGGGTCGTTTTTCATTCAGTTTTAAGTTTCCTTTCCAGATTTTCTTTCCTGTTTTGTAATCCACCATATTGGCATAGGTAGCCGTTACATATAAAACCCTATCATTATTGGTTTTTTCTAAAAAGAAGATGGGGTCTTCTTCGTCATCACAAATCTTAACGTCACTTTTCCATAATTTTTCTCCATTCTTATCGATCAGCATCATTTCGTCGTCATATACATATAAGAAATCGTTGTCTATGGGAATTACAGATTTGATTCCTTTTCCTTTAGGGTCTTTTTTCCACGTTTTATCCCCGGTCGAATAGTCGTAGAAATTGAACCCCTTGTAATGGGCTAACAGCATTTTATCTTGCCAATCCTCAAAGAGGACTAAGTATTTTGTGGTAATCGGATCTTTCCAAATCTTTTTACCAGAAGCGGTATCATAGAGTTCAATTTCGCTTTTTGTTCCTAAGAATCCCTTAGTGACCACGGTAATTAATTTAGAACCATCTAAAGAAGCCCGAAAATCGGTAATCTTATTTTCTTCATCTTTCCATAACAGTGCACCACTTTCTTTATCAAGTACGTAGAACTTAGACTTGACCAATGCAAAAATTTTATCATCGGTGTACTCCATGACATCAGAGAACCCTTGACTATCATTACCGCTGAGCTTGGCCATTGATTGCAAAAAGGCCCCGTAGGTTGATGAAACGGTCGTCTGCCAGAGCATTTTTTTATCCTTTAGGGCATATTTAGCAATGATCAGGTTCTTATCATTTAATCCCCTTAACAAAAGTGCGTTCTCGTCGAAAAGATATTCCGCTTGAAAAAAACGTTCCTTGCCTTCTGCCGAGAACAGCAATTCGCCGTTTTGACTATTGTAGACGAATAATTGATCGTCAAAGAACTTTTGTACAAAGGGCGTATCCTCAATAGCGGTAAAATCTGGGGAAGCACCTCCAATGTTGCCATTTACCAAAAGGTCTGCGGCCCCATTGACGGTTGTTCTAGTAGGGGCATTGATGGTCCAAAGAATGCGTTCATCTTGCGGATTGTACCCATGTAATTTGGTGCCTTCGGAGATTACTGAAATACCGTTAAAAGGCACGATGAGTAGGTCTTCGACCTTATTCTCGAACGTAATCGTTTTTTCGGCTTCACGTTGTGCCTGAACGGTGCCTAACGTGAGTAAGCATAAAAGGGATAATGATTTTAACTTCATGTTTTGGTTTGTTTGGTTCGTAATGGTAAGAAAGCAAATTCTTACAGGTTATAGAACAAAACAAAGCTGAGAATATTGCATTCATAGAACAATACATAATGGATATGGCCTCTATGTAGTGGTTGTATGTTCTCATTTGCCAAACAATACATACCTTTATTCCATAATTTTTTAAAATGGTATTAGTAGCTCAAGTAGTAGGTGCCCTGTTCGGTTTGTTAGCGGTCATTTTTGGTGCATTTGGTGCCCATGTATTAAAAAAAAGCTTCACCGAAGCGCAATTGGCCAGCTTTGAAACCGGCGTGAAATATCAGATGTATCACGCATTGGTGTTGCTGATGCTAAGTTTCAACCTTAATATAGACACCGCGTTAGAGAAAAGTATGGTGTATTGCTTTTTGATCGGCACCTTTTTGTTCTCTTTCAGTATTTATGGGTTGTGCTTAAGCGCCGCCAAAGGTAAGAAGCTCACCTTTCTTGGGCCGATCACACCACTGGGCGGCTTGTTTTTGGTCGTGGGCTGGGGTCTGCTGCTCTATTTTTTCCTGAAAAACTTGATTTAGTCTTTGGCTACAGAAGTAAAATCCTTAATGGCCGCATTGGGCTCGATAATGGTGAAACCTTTCCAAAATTCTGGATCATAATTGGGCATGTAGGTAGGTAAAACCGTATTGCTCTCCGTAAAGGCGTCAAAAGCAGATTGGCTAATGGTTTCCGATTCAAAGACCACGACCTGATTCTTCTCCCTATAATTAAAGCCAAAATCCATCTTTCCGGCCAGTTCGTTCTGTTTGTTGCGTCCCTTTACGATCTTGTTCTTTTCAATAATTTTCAAAGGTCGTTTTAGACCAATGGTGGTTCCCGTTTCAGATTCAAAATACCGAAGGCCATAGGCACCGTTGTTTTCCTTACTATAAATAATTGTGCCTTTAGACAGGTATTTGTTGGACGAAAGACCAAGTAAATTGAATTTTTTGACAGGTTTGACATTTTCAAAATCAATTCGTAACAATGCAAAATCATCTGCGTTGATGTAAAGTTTACCTTGATAATCTGCCGAACCATCTGGCACGAAGCCGACGACATACACTGCGTCGTTACCTAAATATGTAAATTCCTTCAGCGTAAATTCGTATTTTCTTGATTTCGTAATCACATTTAAATTGGTACCCTTTTGAGTGGGCAAACTATTAAAAATGCCTGCCAACTTGTTCCTCTTCCATTTGGCATAATTTTCCTTCTCCTCCTCTTTGCTTTTTTTCTTTTCTTCCAGTTCCTTATTCAGGGCCGTTACATCGGTAGAATCGATTTCCTCTTCGAAGAGTTCACTTACTTCATCGGCATCTACCTTAAAACTTAAAATGCCCGACTTGATCTTGAAATACGACCCGTCTTTTACGTTTTCCTTTAAGATTAAATTGAACTTTTCCTCTAATTTTTCGAAATCAAGCTCTTTGCTTTTGTCGTACAGCTCCGAGGCTTTGAGCAGGTTTAATTTTTGATTTTCCGTATCGTTATTTCCATAGAGGTCTCCCGCAATTTCATTATAAACGGTATTGTCTTTGGGAACGGTAGCGATTACGCTATCCAAGAATTGCTGATTTAAAACGGCGATGGATGATTTTGTAACTTTAAAATCGCTTTTAAACCACCTGCTAGAGTTCGATTCCCTATGAAACAGCCTTTTCTTGGAAAGGTCATTTTTGTAGTTTTTCTCCAAATTGTCGGCTACGAATTCGATGATTTCATCGGCAGTGTAGTTCTTGTTGGATACAATGACCTCTCTAAGTTCAATGGCCTTTGGGGATAAATAGATTGCCGGCTCAGTGAATTGATTTATGGGCCTTGCGACCGATTGATACCCTATGCAGGAGATGTACAGGGTATCGGTTTCTTTTATGGTTTCATCCAGTAAAAAATTAAAGCGCCCTTCATCATTGGTGATAATGCCTCTCTTATTCAAAATGATCGTTGCATACGGTACAGGGTTCCCGTTGGTGCTATCCACCACTTTGGCGCTCAAGCTCTGCGCATGTAGGTCAACGGTAGTGGATAAAATAAGGATGGTCAATATTGGGAGGAGTCCGGTTACGTTCATGCACTTGAATTTAATGGCACAAACTAAACGAACCAAATCGAAAAACGTTACAATTTTAGATTTTGTTAGGAAGTTTTAGGGGATATTTAACGAAAAAAGTGAAAAGTGAAAAGTGAAAAGTGAAAAGTGAAAAGTGA
>JBARCC010000573.1:0-2221 GCA_049793635.1 Maribacter sp.
ACGGTTTCCTTTGCACAGGAAACAGAGGTGAAGGAAAAGGAACCAGGACATTATAATCAGAGTAAATTCAAGCAGTTATACGAGGAATTTTCTACGCCGAACGGCTATAGATCTGCATCTGGCGCCCCAGGCCCTGATTATTATCAGAACCAGGCAGATTATGTGATGGATATTCGTTTGGACGATACGAACGCAAAGATTTTTGGGGAGGAAACCATTACCTATACCAACAATTCACCAGATGACCTTGAATACCTTTGGGTACAATTAGATCAGAATATTCGGGCCAAAGATTCCAAGGCCTTACTAAAGGACGGCAGTGGAGTACCCGTTGCAGATCAACCCAGCACTTTTGTAAGTACCTATATGACCCAGCCTTTCGATGGCGGTTTCAATATCGAATTTGTAAAGGATGCCTCTGGTAAAGCTTTACCTTATACCATCAATTTTACCATGATGCGTGTGGATATGCCGGCACCCTTGAAAAAGGGAGAAAAATTTGTTTTTAAGGTAAAATGGAATTACAACATCCCCGATCATACCGTAAATAGGGCACGTTCAGGATACGAGTTTTTCTCTAAAGACGGTAACAGGGCCTATGTCATTGCTCAATTTTTCCCTCGAATGGCGGTATACAACGATGTAGAAGGCTGGCAAAACCACCAATTCTGGGGAAGTGGCGAATTTGCACTCCCTTTTGGGAATTATGAAGTGAATATTACGGTACCCGCAGACCATGTGTTGGATGGCACAGGTGTGCTTCAGAATAGAAAAGAAGTGTATACCAAAGAAATGATGGCGCGCTACGAGCAGGCCAAAAAATCATATGATCGTCCGGTTATCATCGTTACCCAGGCAGAAGCCGAGGCGGCCGAAAAAGGATTTTCCGACAAGACGAAAACGTGGAAGTTAAAAGCTGAAAACGTCCGGGATTTCGGCTTTGCGACTTCCCGCAAGTTCATTTGGGACATGCAGGCGGTAAAAGTGGGAAATAAAGACGTGATGGCGGTATCAATGTATCCTAAAGAAGGCAATCCGCTATGGGAAGAATATTCGACCAAGGCAGTTGCGCATACCCTTAGATCGTATTCAGCGCATACGTTCGATTATCCATATCCTAAAGCAATATCTGTGCACGCTAAGAATCAAGGCATGGAATACCCGATGATCTGTTGGAACTACGGCAGGCCGAACGAAGATGGAACCTATTCTGACCGCACAAAATTCGGGATGTTGAGCGTGATCATTCATGAAGTCGGACATAACTTTTTCCCGATGATCGTAAATTCGGATGAACGCCAGTGGGGATGGATGGATGAAGGTTTGGATACCTTTATGCAGTACATGGCCGAGCAGGAGTTCGGTGAAGCGTATCCTGAGGCTATCGCACCCAATGAAAAGTACCCATCGCGAAGGGGAGACCCGGCGAAGATAGTTCCCTACATGAGTGGAGATCAAAGCACCATCTCACCTATCATGTCCAATCCTGAAAATGTGTATCAGTTGGGACCGAATGCGTATGGCAAACCGGCTACCGCCTTGAATATTTTACGGGAAACGGTCATGGGGCGTGAACTTTTTGACCATGCCTTTAAAACCTATTCGCAACGTTGGATGTTCAAGCACCCAACCCCTGAAGATTTTTTCAGGACCATGGAAGATGCCTCGGCCGTAGATTTGGATTGGTATTGGAGAGGTTGGTTCTACACGACGGATTATGTGGATATTGCAGTAGGGGATATTAAAAAGTACTACGTTAGCGACAAGCCCAACAAAAAAATGGAGGCCTATTTAAGCGAACGTGGGATGACCGAGGCAGACTTGGCACCCTTGGTCTATCTTGAGGAATATGGGGATACGGATATCGTCGCCCCGGAGTTAAAGGATAATCTGCCTTCTCAAACTTCAAAAACCTTAAAGGAATTTATGATGGACAATATGACCGAGGCGGAAAGAGCAGCGGTAAAGGAGCCCAAGTATTTCTATGAGATTACGTACAACAGTCCGGGTGGCTTACCCATGCCGTTGATCGTAGAATATACCTATGCCGATGGCACTACCAAGAACATTACCTATCCTCCTGAAATATGGAGAAAAAATAGTAAGGAAGTGAAATTGGTACTTTCTTCGGGCACCGAACTTACAGGAGTACTCATAGATCCTAAAATGGAAACTGCCGATATTGATACCACCAATAATAGCTGGCCGAAAAAGGAGCAGG